>NZ_NBYR01000024.1:0-51029 GCF_002119345.1 Halomonas sp. CSM-2
ACCCGGGCCTGCTGGCTGACGCTGTCGGGGGTGAACAGCGCGGCCATGACCTCGCCCAGGCTATAGCGCGCAGGGCCGAGGGCAAGATCGACGCACAGGCTGAAGAAGAGCGCGACGACCAGCGCCGCCAGAATCATCTGGCGGCGAAACACTTGGCTGCGATAAAAGGCGCGCCCCTGTGAATCCTGCGCGTTGGGCGTTGTCGCGATGCTCTCAGTCGTCATTCAAGGATAACCAGTAGCCGGGTTCATAATCGATGGGTAAAAAGCGATCGTGCAGTTCCGCCATGGTGGCTTCCGGGTCCAGGTCCGCAAACAGGTCGGGGTGCAGCCATTTCGCCAATCGCTGGATAGCGACAAAATAGTAGGGGCTGTTATAGAACTGGTGCCAAATGGCGTGGACATTATCTGACTCGACCGCCTGAATACCGGTCATGGCGGTGCGTTCGGTGAGGGCCTCGAGCTTGGCCTGCGCCTTCTCCATGTCAGCGCCAGGCCCGACGCCGACCCAGTCGCCGCCTGGCACGTAGGCATCCCAACTGCCGCCAGTCACTACCATGTGGTCTGGGTCAGCAGCGATAATCTGCTCGGGATTCAAGGTGCCGAAGGTGTTGGGGATAATGTCCGCGGCAATGTTGGTGCCACCGGCCAGGGCGACGTATTCGCCAAAGTTGGCAGGGCCAAAGCTCATGCAGCATTCGTCTGAGTAGCCGCCCGCTCGGTCAATAAAGACGCTGGGTCGCTCGGGGTCGGCCTGCTCGATGACATCCGTGACCCGTGCAAGCTGTTCCTCGGCGAAGGTGATGAACTCTTCGGCGGCGGCTTCATCGCCCAACAGCTTGCCGATGATTCGCATAGAAGGAATGGTGTTTTTGATGGGGTCTTCGCGGAAATCCACATAGACGATAGGGATGTCCAGCTCGGCCAGTTTGTCGTCGTAGCCAGCATCCTCGGTGGCGGTTTTGGCTTCAATGTTCATCATCACCACGTCGGGGGTAAGCGATGCAGCCTGTTCAACATCGAAGGTGCCGTCTTTAAAGCCGCCAAAAGTCGGGATCGCTTCAATCTCAGGAAAACGCTCAAGATAGCGTGCGTAGTTGTCGGGGTCAGCTTGGGAAAAATCCTCGCGCCAGCCCACTACATGCGCAAAGGGGTCCTCCGGTTCCAGTATGCCCACCAAATAGATTTGCCTGCCTTCGCCTAGAATAACCCGCTCGGCCGGCGCTTCTAGGGTGACGTTGCGACCGGCAACATCGGTCACGGTAATCTCGTCAGCTGAAGCGACGCAGCTCAATGCAGACAGTGCACCAAACAGCCATTTTGAAAAGTGGGTAGCTATACGCATTTTTATTACCAGTCGATAAAGTGAGCCAGTGGGGGGAGTCGCAATGCTCGCCAACGGAGCGTGAATGATTCAACTATGTCCTGCGTTTAATTCCTATTTGCAACAGAGATCATTATCGTGGAAACGACCCTGGCTGTCGAGAGGGGTAACCCCGTAAACGCCGCGTCACGCCAAGGGTGAAAACGCTGCTTGGCACTTATGGCTGCGCGGATTAGGCTAGTAGGTACTCACTTGCCACTTCTTTTGGAGAAAGCAGCATGCCGCTATCTCGTGCTGAAATCGCGACGCCCTCTGGCGAGCGCTTAATGAATCGCTTGTGCAAGCACTGGGCGCACGAGCTTGAGGTTGAGCACTCTGATCAAGAGGCAAAAATCGTTTTTGGTTCCGGTACTTGCCTGATGAGGGCCGATGACGAAACCTTGATAGTGGCGCTCGAGACACTGGAGGAAGGCCATCTGGACGAATTGGAAGGAGTAGTGGAGCGGCACCTGGTGCGTATGGCCGGTGATGAAGCGCTGGTCATCATTTGGGAAAATTGAGCGAGACCCGACGTCGAACAGGATAGTGGGTCTGTTATAATCACTTTCTTTTATTTCCTCTATGTTGATGCACTAGACCACTTAGCGCAGGAGTTTCCATGACCCGAGTTGCCATTGTTGGCGTCGCTGGCCGGATGGGCCGCACACTGGTAAACGCTGTTGAACAGGAGGCAGACGCCACGCTGGCCGGTGGCATTGTCGAGCCTGGCAGTTCCCTGGCCGGTGCGGATATTGGCGAACTGGCAGGTGTTGGCAAGCGTGGTGTGAAGGCGGTGGATTCGCTGGAGGCCATCGTGGACGATTTCGATGTGCTGATCGATTTCACTGCGCCGCAGGTAACCCTGGCTAACCTGGCGTTCTGTGCCAAGCATGGCAAGCGTATCGTGATTGGCACCACGGGCATGAACGATGATCAACTGGCCCAGTTGGATAGCTACCGTGATGACGTCGCGATGGTGTTTGCACCCAATATGAGCGTGGGGGTCAACCTTACCCTGAAACTATTGGAAACCGCCGCCAAAGCGCTGGGCGATGAAGGCTACGATATTGAAGTTATCGAGTCCCACCATCGTCACAAGGTGGATTCGCCGTCGGGCACCGCGATCAAGATGGGCGAAGTGGTCGCGAAAAGCCTGGACCGCACGCTGAAAGAGCACGGCGTGTTCGAGCGGGTGGGGCAGTGCGGCCCGCGCACCGATAAAGAAATCGGCTTTGCCACCGTTCGCGCGGGCGATATCGTCGGTGAGCATACGGTGATGTTCGCCACCGAAGGCGAGCGCATCGAAATCACCCACAAGGCCTCCAGCCGCATGACCTTTGCCAAAGGCGCGGTGCGCGCGGCGCGCTGGGTCGCGGGTAAGGAGAGCGGCCGCTACGATATGCAGGATGTGCTGGCGTTGAAATAGATAAAGGGCGCGTCTGCGATATGACAGTTCGGTCTCTAGGGGGTAGTCTTGGGTCAGAAATTCCTGTAACATTCCAAAAATTTTGGCCGAGTGGCTGCCTACAGGCAGCGAAATGTCTGCAGCGAAAGCACCGCGCTTGTTGCACTGGCCTCAGGTTAGAGAGAAATAGCTAATCGCTGCGCCATGACGGTTAGCCATGGATGAGAACAACAAGCGGGATGAAACCGATTTTTAATCGGCGTCATCCCGCTTTTTTACGGCCCCAGTTTAATGAAGATAGTTTCACTAATGAGCGTCGTGAATAACGAAGAAATTGCTGAGCCTGCGCCCACAGGCTCCCATCAGCCTGGGAGGATCTTGTTTTGAATAACACCGCATTGAGCAAACCCGCAATATTGGCTCTGGAGGATGGCAGTGTCTTCCACGGAACCGCCATTGGCGCGGATGGCGCCACAAGCGGTGAGGTGGTATTCAATACAGCCATGACCGGCTACCAGGAAATCCTCACCGACCCTTCCTATACCCGCCAGATCGTTACCCTCACGTATCCCCATATCGGCAATACCGGCACTAACAGTGAAGACGTGGAATCTGCCTCGATTGCCGCTGCTGGGCTGGTGATTCGCGACCTCCCGCTGCTGGCCAGCAATTTCCGTTCCGAGCAGACGCTTTCAGACTACCTGAAAAGCCAGAACGTGCTGGGGATTGCCGACATCGATACCCGTCGCCTGACGCGCATTTTGCGTGATAAGGGGGCTCAGAACGGGGCGATTCTGGCAGGCGCTGATGCAGAAGGCGACGATGCGGTGGAACGAGCGCTGGAAGCCGCCCGCGCGTTTCCGGGGTTGAAGGGCATGGATCTGGCCAAAGAGGTGTCCTGTAAGGCGGTCTATGAGTGGTCGGAAGGCGAGTGGGCGCTAGGTGAAGGTTATGCAGATGCGACGCAAGGTGAGCGCCCCTACCATGTAGTGGCGTATGACTACGGTGTGAAATTCAACATTCTGCGCATGCTGGCGTCACGCGGCTGTCGTCTGACGGTGGTGCCAGCGCAAACCAGCGCCGCCGATGTGTTGGCAATGAAACCCGATGGCGTCTTTTTGGCCAACGGCCCCGGCGACCCGGAACCCTGCGACTATGCCATCAAAGCGATCCAGGACGTACTGGAAACCGATACGCCGGTGTTTGGTATTTGCCTGGGTCACCAGCTGTTGGCGCTCGCCTCGGGGGCAAAAACCATCAAGATGAGCCACGGCCATCACGGTGCCAACCATCCCGTGCAGGATCTGGATACCGGCACGGTGATGATCACCAGTCAGAACCACGGTTTTGCGGCGGACGAAGATAGCTTGCCCGCTAACCTGCGTGCTACGCACCGTTCACTGTTCGACGGCACCTTGCAGGGGGTTGAGCGCACCGATCGTCCGGCCTTCAGCTTCCAGGGGCACCCGGAGGCCAGTCCTGGCCCCCGCGACGTGGCGCCGTTGTTTGATCGCTTCATCGCCATGATGCAGGCGCGACGCTAACGCAATCGTTTGTTGCCGCCATTTATCGCCGTCTTTTGTCGTCCATCGTCACCATTTTTGCGGGAACCGTTATGCCCAAGCGTACCGATATCAACAGCATACTTATCATTGGCGCTGGCCCGATCGTTATCGGCCAGGCCTGCGAATTCGACTACTCCGGTGCCCAGGCGTGCAAGGCGCTACGTGAGGAAGGCTTCCGGGTGATTCTGGTCAACTCCAACCCGGCGACCATCATGACCGACCCGGTCATGGCCGATGCCACCTACATCGAGCCAATCACCTGGCAGGCGGTTGAAAAAATTATTGAAGCCGAGCAGCCGGATGCCGTTCTGCCCACCATGGGGGGGCAGACCGCGCTGAACTGTGCCCTCGATCTGGAAAAGCACGGTGTGCTGGCAAAGCACGGCGTCGAGATGATCGGCGCTAACGCCGATGCGATCAACATGGCCGAAGACCGTGACCTGTTCGATCAGGCCATGAAGCGGATCGGTCTGGAATGCCCGAAAGCGAAAGTCGCCCATACCATGGAAGAAGCCTGGGAGATCCAGGCCGAGCTCGGCTTCCCGACGATTATTCGCCCTTCCTATACCATGGGCGGCTCCGGCGGCGGCGTGGCGTACAACAAGGAAGAGTTCGAAGAGATCTGTATCCGCGGGTTTGAGCTTTCCAACAACCACGAGCTGTTGATCGACGAGTCGCTGCTGGGTTGGAAAGAGTACGAGATGGAAGTTGTGCGTGACAAAAACGACAACTGCATCATCGTCTGCGCGATCGAAAATTTCGACCCCATGGGGGTGCATACCGGCGACTCCATCACCGTGGCGCCGGCGCAAACGCTGACCGATAAAGAGTATCAGATCATGCGTGACGCCAGCCTCGCGGTCCTGCGCGAGATTGGCGTGGAAACCGGTGGCTCCAACGTCCAGTTCGGTATGGACCCCAAGACCGGCCGCCTGGTGGTGATCGAGATGAACCCGCGGGTGTCGCGTTCCTCGGCGCTGGCCTCAAAAGCCACTGGCTTTCCGATTGCCAAGATCGCCGCCAAGCTGGCGGTGGGTTATACCCTGGATGAGCTGCAAAACGATATTACCGGTGGGCGTACACCGGCGTCGTTCGAGCCGTCTATCGATTACGTGGTGACCAAGATTCCACGTTTCACCTTCGAGAAATTCCCGCAGGCCAACGACCGCCTGACCACCCAGATGAAATCGGTGGGCGAAGTGATGGCGATCGGCCGTACCTTCCAGGAGTCGCTGCAAAAAGCGTTGCGCGGCATGGAAACCGGTAACGACGGCCTTGATCCCATCATTACCGATTTCACGTCTGACAATATGGCGGTGATTCAAGGCGAGCTTCAGGCCGCCGGTGCCGAGCGCATCTTCTTTGTCGCTGACGCCCTGCGTGCCGGGATGAGCGTCGAGGAGGTGTTTGCGCTCACCAATATCGACCGCTGGTTCCTGGTGCAGTTGGAAGATCTCGTGCTGAGCGAAGCCGCTGTGCAACGGCGTTCTCTTAGCGAGCTTTCCGCCCGTGAGCTTTACCAGCTCAAGCGTAAGGGCTTCTCGGATGCCCGGTTGGCCAAGCTGTTGGGCGTGGCAGAGAAAGATTTCCGCAAAACGCGCCAGGCCGCCGGCATTCGCCCGGTCTACAAGCGGGTGGATACCTGTGCGGCGGAGTTCGCCTCGGATACCGCCTACATGTACTCCACCTACGAAGAAGAGTGCGAAGCAGACGTCTCTGACCGTCAGAAAATCATGGTGCTGGGCGGCGGCCCCAACCGGATTGGTCAAGGGATTGAGTTCGACTACTGCTGTGTGCACGCGGCGTTTGCCATGCACGACGATGGCTATGAAACCATCATGGTCAACTGCAATCCGGAAACCGTCTCGACCGACTACGATACCTCTGACCGGCTATATTTTGAGCCAGTGACACTGGAAGACGTGCTCGAAATCGCCGACAAAGAGAAGCCGGTGGGCGTGATCGTCCAGTTCGGTGGCCAAACCCCATTGAAGCTCGCCCGCGAGCTTGAAGCCGCTGGTGTGCCGATTATCGGCACCACGCCGGACGCCATCGACCGCGCCGAAGACCGCGAGCGTTTCCAGCAGATGATCGACAAGCTGGGCCTCAAACAGCCGCCCAACGCCACTGCGCGCAGCTTTGACGAAGCCTTTTCCAAAGCTGATGCCATTGGCTATCCGTTGGTGGTGCGGCCCAGTTACGTCCTCGGCGGTCGGGCGATGGAAATCGTCTACGATGCTTCCGAGCTCGAGAACTACATGACCAACGCGGTGAAAGTCTCCAACGACTCACCGGTCCTGTTGGATCACTTTTTGAGCGCGGCGATCGAGATCGATATCGATGCGGTTTCCGACGGTCAGCAGGTAGTGATTGGCGGTATCATGCAACACGTGGAGCAAGCGGGCGTTCACTCCGGCGACTCGGCCTGTTCGTTGCCGCCTTACTCGCTACCCGCCGCCGTGCAGGATGAAATGCGCGATCAGGTCAAGCAGATGGCCGTGGAGCTGGGCGTCAAGGGCCTGATGAACGTCCAGCTTGCCTGGCAGGACGGCGAGATCTACGTGATCGAGGTCAATCCGCGTGCATCGCGTACCGTGCCGTTTGTCTCCAAGTGCATTGGTACCTCGCTGGCCCAGGTCGCGGCGCGCTGCATGGCCGGTCAGACCCTTGCTGAGCAGGGCTTCGATCATGAAATCGTGCCGCACTTCTATAGTGTTAAAGAGGCGGTTTTCCCGTTCAATAAATTCCCCGGTGTCGATCCGATTCTGTCGCCGGAAATGAAGTCCACCGGCGAAGTAATGGGGTCGGGCGAGACCTTTGCTGAAGCCTTCTTCAAAGCGCAACTGGGGGCGGGGGAGGCGATTCCTGCGCTCACCGGCGAGCGCAAGGCATTTCTGTCCGTACGTGAGCCGGACAAGCAGGGGATTATCGAAGTGGCTCGTTCTCTGCTAACATTGGGCTTTACTCTCTGTGCAACGCGTGGCACGGCAGCTGCCCTGGAAGCGGCTGGTCTGTCAGTGGAGCACGTCAATAAAGTCTACGAAGGTCGTCCCCACATCGTCGATCTGTTGAAGAACGACGAAATCGCCTACATCGTGAACACTACCGAAGGTCGCCAGGCTATTAACGACTCTTCGGTCATTCGCCGTACTGCTCTCGCGCGCAAGGTGCCCTATGCGACCACCTTGGCGGGCGCTAATGCCGTTTGCATGGCGCTTGAGTACGGTAGGGAGATTACGGTGCGGCGCCTTCAGGATCTGCATGCAGGAGCAAGTCAATGAACAAGGTCCCGATGACGATAGCGGGCGAAAAAAGTCTTCGTGATGAACTCAATCACCTCAAGAGCGAAGCTCGTCCCCAGGTGATTGCGGCTATCGCTGAAGCGCGCGAGCACGGCGACCTTAAGGAAAACGCCGAGTATCATGCTGCGCGTGAACAGCAAGGGTTTATCGAAGGGCGTATCCAGGAAATCGAAAGCAAGCTGTCAGGCGCCCAGGTAATCGATGTCACCAAGCTGCCAAAGACCGGGAAGGTGATTTTTGGCGTGACGGTATCACTGCTCAATCTGGATACCGACGCTCAGGTGACGTACCGGATTGTGGGTGAAGACGAAGCCAATATTAAGTCAGGACTCATCTCCGTGACCTCGCCGATTGCCCGTGCACTTATCGGTAAAGAGGAAGGCGATGTGGTCGTGGTGACGACCCCGGGTGGCGACGTCGAGTACGAGATCGAGAGTGTTGAGCACCTCTGATTCAAGCTTGAGCGAAGCCTGAAACAAAACGCCCCCGCAACCATGGCTGCGGGGGCGTTTTGTCTGACGGCGGGTGCGGCATGCTGGCCTGGCGGTAGCTTCTGGCTCGTGCGAGGCGTTAGTGACGACCGTGGTGGTTTTCGAAGCGTTTGATGTTCGAAAGCTTGGGGTTCACTTGCGGATTGCGGCGATAGAGCAGCGCCATTTTGCCAATGGTCTGAACCGGCTCTGATTGGCTGTGGTTGATCAGCTCCTCGAGCATGGCGGCGCGCTCATCGCGCTCCGGTAATGCCAGCTTTACCTTGATCAGTTCGTGGTCGTTGAGCGCACGGTCGAGTTCAGCCAGTAAATTGTCGGAAACGCCGTTTTCTGAAACGGTGACGACCGGATTCAAGTGGTGACCAATGCTACGAAATGCTTTCTTTTGTGCCTGTGACAAGCTCATGGTATCTTGCGGTATCCCAGTTTGCGCTTAACGTTCCATCTTACGGTGAAACGCCACCGAGTGAAAGACATGGTGTTAAAGCGTGCCGTCGCCTCTTCCAGTGTTAGATTTTCTCATGCAGCACACGCCCCCAGGCCGTAAGCGGCCATCAAGTAAAACCAGCGCAAGCTGGATGAAAGAGCATTTTGACGATCCTTACGTCAAGCAGAGTTGGCAGGATGGCTATCGCTCGCGGGCGAGCTATAAATTGCTCGAGATTGACGAAAAGGACAAGCTGTTGCGTCCTGGGATGACCGTCATTGACCTTGGTGCTGCGCCAGGGGGGTGGAGTCAAATCGCCGCCGAGAAAGTCGGTCCGCAGGGCATGGTCATCGCTTCCGATATTCTCGATATGGATGGGCTGGCCGATGTGTCCTTTGTTCAGGGGGACTTTACCGAGGAAGCGGTGCTCAATGCGATTCTTGAGCGGTTGGAAAATCGTCCGGTAGACCTTGTGATGTCGGATATGGCCCCCAATATGAGTGGCATGGCGGCGATTGACCAGCCTCAAGCCATGTATCTGGTGGAGCTGGCGCTGGAGTTGGCGCGTGAAACGCTCTCTCCGGGTGGTCAGTTGCTGGTAAAGGTCTTTCAGGGCGAAGGCTTTGACAGTTATCTAAAAGAGCTTCGCGAAAGCTTCAAGCGGGTGGTGACACGTAAACCCGGTGCTTCTCGGGCGCGATCCCGTGAAGTCTATCTGCTGGCGGAGGGCTTTCGGGGGGCATGATCAGCGCTAGGACTATCGACAGGATTTATCACCGCGATAGCCAGACAGACAGTTGCAAAGTGTGTCATATTGAGCCTTAAAGGTGATCGTGGCACAGATGGCCCAAGGTATTAGACGCCTTGGCAATGGTTGAACCCTCGAGGCTGGTGTAAGGTCTCATTGATAGGTTTAACTGACGGATTCTTGTAATGAGGGTAGCCCCTTGAACGATATGGCAAAGAACCTGATTCTGTGGTTGGTCATCGCGGCCGTTCTACTGACAGTGTTCAATAATTTCAGTACCGAGAGCGCACCTCAGACAATGAACTACACCCAGTTCGTTGAGCAGGTGCAGGACCAGGAAGTACGCAGCGTCACTATTGATGGCTATACCATCTCCGGTGAGCGGACCGATGGTTCACAGTTTCAGACAATTCGTCCTGCGGCAGAAGATCCCAAGCTGATGGATGATCTGCTGAGCAACGACGTGACGGTTATCGGTAAAGAACCGGAGCAACAAAGTATCTGGACGCGTCTGCTGATTGCCAGCTTCCCGATTCTGCTGATCCTGGCCATTTTCATGTTTTTCATGCGCCAGATGCAGGGCGGTGCCGGCGGAGGTAAAGGCGGCCCGATGAGCTTTGGCAAGTCCAAAGCCAAGCTGCTCTCTCATGATCAGGTCAAGACGACGTTCTCGGACGTTGCCGGTTGCGATGAAGCCAAGGAAGAAGTCGAAGAGCTTGTCGACTTTTTGCGCGACCCGACCAAGTTCCAGCGCCTGGGCGGCACAATTCCGCGTGGTGTTCTGATGGTGGGGCCGCCGGGTACCGGTAAAACGCTGCTGGCGAAATCGATTGCCGGCGAAGCCAAGGTGCCGTTCTTCTCTATCTCCGGCTCTGACTTCGTTGAAATGTTTGTCGGTGTCGGCGCGTCCCGTGTACGCGATATGTTCGAGCAGGCCAAGAAGCAGGCGCCGTGCATCATCTTTATTGATGAGATTGATGCGGTAGGCCGCTCGCGTGGTGCTGGCATGGGTGGCGGTAACGACGAGCGTGAGCAGACCCTGAACCAGCTACTGGTTGAGATGGACGGCTTCGAGGCCAATGAAGGCGTCATCGTCATTGCGGCTACTAACCGTCCTGACGTGCTTGACCCCGCACTGCTGCGTCCAGGACGCTTTGATCGTCAGGTAACCGTTGCCTTGCCTGATATCCGTGGTCGTGAGCATATCCTCGGCGTGCACTTGCGCAAGGTGCCGCTGGCTGACGATGTCAAACCGCAGCTGATTGCACGCGGTACACCCGGCTTTTCGGGGGCCGATCTGGCCAACCTAGTCAACGAGGCTGCCCTCTTCGCTGCCCGTCGTAACAAGCGGCTGGTCAGTATGGAAGAGCTCGACCTGGCCAAGGACAAGATCATGATGGGCGCTGAGCGCAAATCCATGGTCATGACCGACAAGGAAAAGCTCAATACGGCTTACCACGAGTCGGGCCACGCAATTATCGGCCTGGTGGCGCCCAGCCACGACCCGGTTTATAAGGTAACGATCATTCCTCGGGGACGGGCATTGGGTGTGACCATGTTCCTCCCTGAAGAGGATCGTTACAGCCTGTCGCGTCAGCAAATTCTGAGTCAGATCTGCTCGCTGTTCGGTGGTCGTATTGCCGAGGAGATGACGCTTGGGCCTAACGGTGTCACCACCGGGGCATCCAACGATATCAAGCGCGCCACTGAGCTTGCCCATAACATGGTCGCCAAGTGGGGGCTGTCGGATGAAATGGGGCCGATCATGTATGACGAGGACGAGTCCCACCAGTTCCTCGGCGGTCCTGGCCAGGGTGGCTCCAAGATGAAGTCGGGTGAAACCACCACACGGCTCGATAAGGAAGTCCGCAAGATTATCGATGATTGCTACGAGGAGGCGCGCCGCATTCTGACCGACAATCGCGATAAACTCGACGCGATGGCGGAAGCGCTGATGAAGTACGAAACCATTGATGCCGACCAGCTAAAAGATATTATGGACGGCCGCGACCCGCGTCCGCCGGAAGGCTGGAATGACGGCGATTCATCCGGTGGTGGGACGCCTGCATCAAGCGATCAGTCCAGCGCGTCCCCCAGCGATACGCGTAATGGTGATGAGGCAAGTGGCGATGGTGATTCAGATGACGAAGAGCCTAGCCGTCGACCCTCTGACCCCCTAGGTGGCCCTGCCGGTCCTTAGGCTCCAAGTCCGGTCATTGAGCTAACATTAAGGCGTCCCCAAACGGGACGCCTTTTTGTTATGCTGTGCACCTATAATACCGATATGTTTTTTCGACCAGGCGACAGCATGACTTCTACGGCACGTCCCACCCCGTCGGCTCCGCAGGCGCAGCTTTCAGCGCAATTGCGTTGTGGCCGGCATTTACTTGACCTTTCCTTTCCTCGCGTCATGGGCGTTTTGAACGTCACGCCGGATTCGTTCTCTGACGGTGGCCAGCACGTGGCATTGGACGATGCGTTACGCCGCGCCGAGCAAATGCTGGCGGAAGGCGCCGCCATGATTGATGTGGGGGGTGAATCGACTCGCCCTGGTGCCTCCCCCGTCGGCGAGCAGCAGGAGCTTGATCGTGTTGCGCCGGTCGTGGAAGCACTGGTACGCGAGCTGGATGCGCTTGTTTCGGTGGACACCAGTTGCCCTGCCGTGATGCACGAGGCGAGCACGCTGGGGGCCGGCATGATCAATGACGTGCGGGCACTTGAGCGGGATGGGGCCTTGGCAGCCGCCACGGGCAGCGGATTGCCGGTGTGCTTGATGCACCGTCAGGGTGAGCCGCAGGATATGCAGCAGGCACCTGCCTATACTCAACCCATCGAAGAAGTGGTGGTCGACTATCTGGCGGCCCGAGTTGCCGAGTGCGAAGCCGCAGGGCTGCGCCGTCATCGTCTGCTCGTGGATCCGGGGTTTGGCTTTGGCAAGACGGTTGAGCACAATTTGCGCTTGCTGAATCGCATGGATGCCCTTCGATCATTAGGTCTGCCGGTGCTCGTCGGCATGTCACGCAAGAGCATGATCGGTAAAGTGTTGGGTCGACCCATAGACGAACGGCTGCCAGGCGGGCTTGCGTTGGCGGCCATGGCGGTTGAACGCGGGGCGAGTATCGTTCGCGTCCATGATGTGGGGCCGACGGTCGACGCCATCAATATGGCGTGGGCTGTGTGTCAGGAAGGCTGTGAGGCCGCTACCAAGAAGGAGAATAACGCATGACAAGACGCTATTTTGGCACGGACGGTATTCGCGGAACGGTCGGTCAGTCACCCATTACCGCCGATTTTATGCTCAAGCTGGGCTGGGCCGCGGGGCAGGTCTTACGCCGGGAGAAAGGTCGCACCCGGGTGTTGATCGGCAAGGATACCCGTATCTCTGGTTACATGTTCGAGTCTGCGCTTGAATCGGGGCTGTCTGCAGCGGGCGCCGATGTGGCGCTGCTGGGGCCAATGCCTACCCCCGGTATTGCCTATTTGACGCGCACCTTTCGGGCCGATGCCGGGATCGTGATTTCAGCCTCCCACAATCCATTCGACGATAACGGCATCAAGTTTTTTTCGGCGGAGGGTAAGAAACTCCCGGACGCTATTGAAGACCAAATCGAGACCATGCTGGATGCGCCGTTAACCACCGCAGGGGCCGCCCAACTGGGCAAAGCCATGCGGATTGATGATGCGGCCGGTCGCTATATCGAGTTTTGCAAATCGACCCTGCCGGATCGCCTCAGCCTGCATGGCTTGACCATTGTGCTCGACTGCGCTCATGGTGCCACTTATCACATCGCGCCGAGTGTGTTTCGCGAACTGGGGGCCGAGGTCAGCATCATTGGCGGGACGCCAGATGGTTTGAATATCAACCAGAACGTGGGCTCGACGCACCCGGCAGCGTTGCGCGCGGCGGTTATCCAGCAAGGCGCCGACCTGGGGATCGCCTTTGACGGCGACGGCGATCGTGTATTACTGGTCGATTCCGATGGTCGTGAAGTCGACGGCGACGATATTCTTTATCTGATTGCCCGGGATCGTCACGAGCGTGGTTTGCTGGATGGCGGTGTGGTAGGGACGCTCATGAGTAACTTGGGGCTGGCGATGGCGCTGGAAAAAATGGGTATTCCGTTTGAGCGCGCCAAGGTCGGTGACCGTTTCGTGATGGAGCGTATGGCGGCCAATCAGTGGGAGTTGGGTGGCGAATCGTCGGGCCATATCTTGTGCAGCCATGTCCAGACCACCGGAGACGGCATCGTGTCAGCGTTGCAGGTGTTGGCGCTGATGATGCGTGAGCAGCAACCGCTCCCCGCCTTGTTAAGAGGGTTGGAAAAAGTCCCGCAGGCGCTGGTGAACGTCAGGTTGCCTGCAGGGACAAATGCCAAGGACGTGATGGCCTCGGAGCCGCTTCAGAAGGCAGTGTCCGCTCTCGAAAAGGAGTTGGGTGATGAAGGTCGTGTATTGCTCAGGGCCTCGGGCACTGAGCCGTTAATTCGTGTCATGGTGGAGGGGCGCGCGCATCTGGATGTCGATAAGTTGGCCAATCGTTTGGCTGAACAGGTGCAAGCGCTGCTTAAATAGCCTCTGCTGACAACAGCGGTTGTCTTGACAAGTCCGCTCCTATACCATTTCGCTCCACCTTGAGTGTGAGGAGATTCCATGCGTAGGCCATTAATTGCCGGTAACTGGAAAATGAACGGTTCGACGGCTCTGGTGAAAGCGTTTGGCGATGCTTTTGCGGCCGCCAAATTGCCTGCTGGCGTTGATGTGGTCGTTATTCCGCCTTTTCCTTATCTGGAGATGGCGCGGCAGGCCTTCAAAAAGACGTCGCTAAAACTGGGTGCGCAGACGCTCAATCCTCAGTCCTCAGGCGCTCATACCGGCGAAGTCAGTGGCAGTATGCTTCAGGAGTTTGATGTCGCCTACGTACTGGCTGGCCATTCAGAGCGGCGTCAGCTTTATCAGGAAAATGACGAGCAGGTATTTGATCGTCTGATGGCAGCCCTGGCGTCAGGACTTACCCCGATTCTCTGTGTCGGGGAAACCCTGGAAGAGCGCGATGCGGATCGCACCATGGATGTCGTGCTGCGCCAGGTCGGGTACGTAATGTCTCGCCTGGAGCCCGCTCAGCGTTCTGAGGTGGTCATCGCCTATGAGCCGGTTTGGGCGATTGGCACAGGACGAACAGCAACGCCTGAACAAGCTCAAGAGGTAATGGCCGGTATTCGGTCTTACCAGGCGTCCTTCGACGCGGTGCTTGCCGAACAGCTCAAGCTGTTGTACGGCGGCAGCATGAATGCAAGCAATGCGGCTGAGCTGCTTGCTCAGCCGGACATCGACGGCGGTTTGGTGGGCGGTGCTTCGCTCAAAACCGACGAATTTTACGCCATTTGTCAGTCAGCAGGATAACGCCATGCAAGTTGCAATTCTAATGGTCCACGTGGTGATTGCGATCGCCCTGGTTGTGCTCATCCTGCTTCAGCAGGGTAAAGGTGCCGAAGCAGGTGCCGCCTTTGGTGGCGGTGCGTCGCAAACGGTATTTGGTTCACGCGGCAGCGGTAATTTTCTGTCTCGTTTCACGGCCATCCTTGCCGCAGGCTTTTTCGTCACATCGATGGCGCTGGCTTACTTTGCCACTCAGGCAGGGCAGGCACCGGAAGCAGGTATTCCTGATGCCAACCTGATCGAGCAACAGCAAAGTGCACCAATGCTTGACGAAGGTGACGAAAGTGCGGATAATGCCGCGCCAGTGCTAGAGGAAAGCAGCGAGTAACTGATTGATGTTGCTTCCTTGAGCCTCCCCTGATGCCGAAGTGGTGGAATTGGTAGACACGCTATCTTGAGGGGGTAGTGACCTTACGGTCGTGCGGGTTCAAGTCCCGCCTTCGGCACCATCTGTTGCGCTGGTTCTCCAGCTCCCCAGACGTAATAAACGCTACTTGGTTGGAGCGTGTAAGGGTAAAAGACAGCTTGACGAAATAAGCTTGAGCGTCTATTATCTGCGACCTAGATTGATGCGGGGTGGAGCAGTCTGGTAGCTCGTCGGGCTCATAACCCGAAGGTCATCGGTTCAAATCCGGTCCCCGCTACCACTTTCTGGCGATAAGCAAACATGTGCGAGCGTTTCATGTCATAAGAGGCGGCGCCATCGTTAAGGGCTTTCCCAATGCTTACCGTCATGTTGGTGTAACAGGTTTCTTTCAAAAAGCCCCTTCCTGTGAAGGGGCTTTTTGTTAGCAGCTTTTCGTTAACAAGCGTGTCTCAAGGGCGGATGCCCATCGGCTTGCCGGAGGCACATTTCCGGGTAACGCCAATCAGCCACCTAGCTTTTCATATGTCTCCTGGCCAGGTGCCTGATGCAACGGCTATAGGAGCAATGTCTGTGGCCACAAAACATGCGGCGCTGCACGCGCTGATAGAACCTGTTGTTGCTGCCATGGGCTTTGAACTATGGGGCATCGACCATCTTTCGCAGGGTAAGCATTCGCGGTTGGTGATTTATATCGAACGCGAAAGCGGCGTCAATGTTGAAGACTGCGCCGATATCAGTCGTCAAGTCAGTGCGATATTAGACGTCGAAGATCCTATTCCGGGGGAGTATCGGCTCGAAGTGTCTTCGCCGGGCATGGCACGCCCGCTGTATACCCTGGATCATTTTTCCCGTTTTCAAGGTCATCATGTCGCATTAAAACTGCGCGCCCCTTTTGACGGGCGTCGCAAGTTCCAAGGATTGCTGGCAGGTGTCGAGGGCGACGAAATACTGCTGCAGATGGATGGCGAAGAGTATTGTTTTCCCATAGAAGGCATTGATTCTGCGCACATTGTACCGCAGTTTGACGATTAACCAGGTGGCGTGGTGGCCGGCAGGCAGCTGGCACGATGCACATAAGGACAGGTTTTCTGGCGAGGCAAACGCATGAGTAAAGAAATATTAATGGTCGTTGACGCGATCTCTAACGAAAAAGGTGTTCCCCGCGACGTTATTTTTGAAGCGGTGGAATCTGCTCTTGCGAGCGCGTCACGCAAGCGTTTTGACAATGAAGAAGCCAGCGTGCGGGTGCACATTGACCGCCGTACGGGGGATTACGAGACGTTTCGCTACTGGACGGTGGTCGAGGACGACGAATTCGAAACGCCAGACTACGAAATTAAGCAGACCATCGCTGAACAGCGCGATCCGCCGCTGAAGCTGGGCGATGTCGTCGAGCAGAAAATCGAAAACGCCGTGTTTGGTCGTATTGCTGCACAAACGGCCAAGCAAGTCATCGTGCAAAAAGTGCGCGAAGCCGAGCGTGCCGAGGTCGTACGTCAATACACCGACCGTGAAGGGGAGTTGGTCGCCGGTATTGTCAAAAAGACCACGCGCGACGGCTTGATCATTGACCTGGGCGACAATGCAGAAGCGTTTCTGCCGCGCAACGAAATGATCCACGGTGAGCGCTACCGCATGAACGAGCGTGTGCGCGCGCTGCTGGTCAAGGTGGATCCAGACGCCCGCGGTGCCCAGCTACAGCTATCGCGCACCTGCCCCGAGTTGATTATCGAGCTGTTCAAGATTGAAGTGCCGGAAATCGCCGAGCAGCTAATCGAGATCAAAGGGGCGGCAAGGGATCCCGGTTCACGCGCCAAGATTGCCGTGAAGACCAATGACCGTCGTATTGACCCAGTCGGTGCCTGTGTCGGCATGCGTGGCTCTCGCGTTCAAGCAGTATCGACCGAGCTACAAAACGAACGTGTCGATATCGTGCTATGGGATGACAATCCAGCACAGTTGGTGATTAATGCCATGGCACCCGCCGACGTGGCGTCTATCCTTGTTGACGAAGATGCCCATGCGATGGACGTTGCCGTTGCCCAGGACAACCTGGCCCAGGCCATAGGCCGAAGCGGCCAGAATGTGCGTCTGGCTTCTGATCTGACCGGATGGCGCATTAACGTCATGACCGAAGATGAAGCGGAAGCCAAGCGCGACCAGGAAATTGATAGTCTGGTAGATTCTTTCGTCAGCCATCTCCAGGTCGATGAAGATGTTGCCCGCCTGTTAGTGGAAGAAGGGTTCACAACCCTTGAAGAAGTCGCCTATGTGCCGCTTGAAGAGATGCTTGAAATCGAAGAATTCGACGAGGATCTGGTTGAAGAGCTGCGTGCACGAGCGAAAGACGAGCTGCTGACGATGGCCATTGCCTCGGAAGAAGCGTTAGACGGTGCCCAGCCGGCAGACGATCTGCTGGCGATGGACGGCATGGAGCGCCATCTGGCCTTCATTTTTGCCAGCCGCGGCATTGTTACCATGGAAGATCTCGCCGAGCAGTCTGTTGACGATCTGGTCGATATCGAGGAGTTGGACGAAGCGCGCGCAGCGGCACTGATCATGACTGCCCGTGCGCCCTGGTTTGAAGACGATGACGCGTCGGATTCAAACACACAGTAAACAGGTCACGGGCTGAGGAGGGTCAATATGTCAGATATGACAGTTAAAGATTTTGCAGTAAAGGTAGGCCGCGATGTGCCTCGCCTGCTAGAACAGATGAAAGAAGCGGGTTTGCAGCACGCCTCGGAAACCGATGCCGTATCAGAAGAAGATAAGCGCACCTTGCTTAACTTTCTGAAGAAAAGTCACGGCGGCGATGGCGATGAAAGTGATAGCGGCAAGAGCCGTATTACACTGACGCGCAAAACCCGCAGCCGTATCAAGACAGGCGAGCGCGGCAAAACGATTGAAGTTCAGGTGCGCAAGAAGAAGACGTACGTCAAGCGCTCTGAAGAAGAGAATAAGCCGAAAGCGCCTGAGCCCAAGCATGCTGGCCCGCGTCAGTTAGTCGGTGACATGGCGGAAGCTGAGGCTGAAAGCAAGGCACGCGAGGCGCGTGAAGCGGAAGAAAAAGCCGCTGCAGAAAAAGCCAAGGCGGCTGAAGAAGCGGCGCGTAAAGAAGCCGAACAAGCAGCTCAGGTCGAGGCACAGAAAGCATCTGACGCTCAAGTTCCTGAGCTGCAGATCGACGATACCCCGGCACCTGAAGAAATGCCGCCGGCACCGCCGAAAGAAGGCCGCACCGATCGCCGCACAGCACCGCCCAAGAAATCAGCGGCCAAGAAGAAAGGCCGTCGTGATGACGAGGAAGATCGCGGTGATCGTGAAGAGCGCAAGCGCGGCGCTGGTGGCAAGAAAGCCAAGCGTGCCGAACGCCGCGGCGGTCGTCGTGGTGGTAGTTCAAGCGGTGGTAACGGCAAGCATGGCTTCCAGAAGCCGACCCAGCCGATCGTGCGCGAGGTCTCGATCCCCGAGTCCATCAGCGTGGCGGATCTGGCCGACAAGATGTCGATCAAGGCCAATGAAGTCATCAAGGCGATGTTCAACATGGGCGCGGCGGTCACCATCAACCAGACCATCGATCAGGATACGGCGGCCATCGTCGTCGAGGAGATGGGTCACAAGGTCAAGCTGGTGAAGGACGACGCGCTGGAAACGGAAATGCTCGAAGGCATCTCCTATGAAGGCGACGAGATCACCCGTTCCCCGGTCGTGACCGTGATGGGCCACGTTGACCATGGTAAGACGTCGCTTCTCGATTATATCCGTAAGGCCAAGGTGGCGACCGGCGAAGCGGGTGGTATTACCCAGCATATCGGTGCCTACCATGTGGAAGACGAACATGGCGGCGTTACCTTCCTGGATACGCCAGGCCACGCGGCGTTCACCGCCATGCGTGCCCGCGGCGCCCAGGCGACCGACGTTGTCATTCTGGTCGTGGCGGCGGATGACGGTGTGATGCCCCAGACGGTTGAGGCGATCGAGCACTCCAAAGCGGCGGGTGTGCCGATGGTAGTGGCGGTCAACAAGATCGACAAAGAGGGTGCTGACTTCGACCGCATTCGTAACGAGCTATCGCAGCACGGCGTGATCTCGGAAGAGTGGGGCGGCGATACCCAGTTCGTCCACGTGTCTGCCAAGAGCGGTGATGGCATTGAGGAGCTGCTGGAAGCGATCCAGTTGGTCTCTGAAGTGCTCGAGCTTAAAGCCGTGCCTGAAGCACCGGGTAAAGGTGTCGTGGTTGAGTCGCGCCTGGATAAAGGCCGTGGCCCCGTGGCGACCGTGCTGGTTCAGAACGGTACGCTCAAGAAAGGCGATATCGTCCTGGCCGGGCTGCACTACGGTCGCGTGCGGGCGCTAACCAACGAACTTGCCAAGCAAGTGGACGAGGTGGGCCCGGCCATGCCGGTCGAGATCCAGGGCCTGGACGGTACGCCGGACGCCGGTGACGACTTCATGGTGGTGGCCGACGAGAAGAAAGCCCGCGAAGTGGCCAACTTCCGTCAAGGCAAGTACCGCGAAGTACGCCTGGCGCGTCAGCAAAAGGCCAAACTGGAGAACATGTTCAGCCAGATGGGCCAGGACGAAGTGGCCAAGGTCAACATCGTCTTGAAAGTCGACGTCCAGGGCTCGCTGGAAGCCATCAAGGGCGCGTTGGAAGAGCTCTCCACCGACGAAGTCGAAGTGGCGGTTGTGTCCTCGGGTGTGGGCGGTATCACCGGTACCGATGCCAACCTGGCGCTCGCCTCCGAAGCCATCGTGGTCGGTTTTAACGTGCGTGCCGATGCTGCCGCCCGCGAAATCATCGAACGTGAAGGCCTGGATCTGCGCTATTACAGCGTCATCTACCAGCTGATCGACGAGGTCAAGCAGGCGATGAGCGGTATGCTTGCGCCGGAGTGGAAAGAAGAAATCGTCGGTATTGCCGAAGTACGTGATGTCTTCCGCGCGCCGAAGATCGGCGCGATCGCCGGCTGTATGGTGGTTGAAGGCACCGTGCACCGGAACAAGAAGATTCGCGTGCTGCGTGATGACGTGGTGATCTACGAAGGCGAGCTCGAATCGCTGCGCCGCTATAAGGACGACGTTCAGGAAGTACGTAGCGGCGTCGAGTGTGGCATCGGCGTGAAGAACTACAACGATGTTCAGGTCGGCGACAAGATCGAAGTCTTTGACCAAGTGAAGGTCGAGCGCAGCCTGTAGGGCTGAGGAGCAAGCATGCGCGAATTCAAGCGTACCGACCGGGTAGCCGACCAGCTCCAGAAGGAGCTGGCGGTGCTGATCCAGCGCGAAGTGAAAGACCCACGCCTCGGCATGGTCACGGTCAGCGGTGTCACCGTGAGCCGCGACCTGGGTTATGCTGATATCTACGTCACCCTGTTGGGTGAGCAGGATCCCGAGCGTATCAAGGAAAACCTGAAGGTGCTGAAACGGGCGGCAGGTTTCTTGAGAAGCCAGATTGCCAAGCGCATTAAACTGCGCCACGTTCCCGAATTGCGCTTTCATTTCGATGAAAGCGTGGTGCGTGGCCAACAGCTGTCGTCGCTGATTGACGAAGCGGTTTCAACCGACCGTGCCCGTCAGGAACAGGATGATGAAGGCGCGGATGAGCCAGGCGGGGAGACGCGTTAATGGCGCGTCGCCACCGGGGGTTGCCGGTGAATGGTATTGTTCTGCTGGATAAACCGAAAGGGCTTTCCAGCAACCATGCCTTGCAGCGGGTGCGTCGTCTTTTCGAGGCACAAAAAGCGGGCCACACCGGCACGCTGGATCCGATGGCCACCGGCTTGCTGCCCATCTGCCTGGGTGAGGCCACCAAGTTTTCATCGCACCTGCTGGAAGCCGACAAGGTGTATCGCACCCGGGTAGAACTGGGGACGATAACCGACACGGGGGATGCAGAAGGCGCGGTCATTGAGCAACATGATGTGCCAAGCCTGACGGTCGACGATATTGAGTCGGTATTATCCGGCTTTCGCGGTGAGATCGACCAGGTGCCGCCGATGTACTCGGCGCTGAAGCACGAAGGTAAAAAACTCTACGAGCTGGCCCGCGAAGGGAAGCAGGTTGAGCGTGCAGCGCGGCGGGTAAGCGTGTATGATGCCCGCCTGCTGTCATTTGAAGGCACGGCCTTCGAACTGGAAGTCAGCTGCAGCAAAGGGACCTACATCCGTACCCTGGCTGAAGACATTGGCAAGGCACTGGGCTGTGGCGGCCACATCAGTCAGCTGAGAAGGCTCAAGACCGGCCCTTTCAACGGCGATGCCATGTGGACGCTGGAAGCGCTTGAGGCGTTAGCCGATCAAGCGGCCCGCGAAGCCGAGCTGATGCCGGTTGACGTGCTGGTAGATCATTTGCCGTCGCTTACATTGGACGAACCGGCTTATGGGCGCTTGGCTCACGGCCAGTCGGCCAATGTGGTGTCTGGTAAATCACTGCCACCCGAGGCGCTGGCAAGACTTTATTACGCGGAGGCGTTCATTGGCCTTGGCGTTGTAAAAGAGGGCCAGGAAGTGGCACCCAAGCGGCTGTTAAGTACGGTCGCTATCTCGTAAAGCGTTGCATCAATGCGGCGATTTGCGCGAAAATTGTAGACCTAGAGTAGTAGATTGAGACTGCAAATATGCGTGGTCTCACCCATTCATTGTTAGGCATATTGCTTACTGGAGAGACAGATGGCATTAACCGCTGAAAAGAAGGCCGAAATCGTCAACGAATACGGCCGCGGCGAGAACGACACCGGATCACCTGAAGTGCAGGTTGCACTGCTGAGCGCCAACATCAACGGCCTGCAGGATCACTTCAAAACCAACAAGCAGGATCACCACTCGCGTCGTGGTCTGATCCGCATGGTAAACCAGCGTCGTAAGCTGCTGGATTACCTGAAGCGTAAAGATTTCGAGCGCTATCAGTCTCTGATTCAGAGCTTGGGCATCCGCCGCTAAGTTATTGTTGGCGAAGGTCGAGAAACGGGCAGCTCCTCAGGGGCTGCCCGTTTTCTTGTTTGTGGTAGCCCTATTGCGCGGCAACGCCTAGAATGGTGGCGAGTCCAAACGACCCAAACGAAAAGACAAGTAGCTATTAATGTTAAAGGAAGTCGCCGTGAATCCGGTAAAAAAAACGTTCCAATACGGTCGTAGCACCGTCACGCTAGAAACTGGGCGCATTGCTCGTCAGGCCACCGGCGCCGTTATGGTCACCATGGATGACACCGTGGTGCTGTGTACGGTAGTGGCAAAGAAAGAAGCAAATCCCAACCAGCCCTTCTTCCCTCTTTCGGTTCATTACCAGGAGAAAACCTACGCGGTAGGCAAGATTCCTGGCGGCTTTTTCAAACGCGAAGGTCGTCCCACCGAAAAAGAGACGCTCACCTCGCGTTTGATCGACCGCCCTATCCGTCCGCTGTTCCCCAAGGGGTTCATGAACGAAGTGCAGGTGATCTGTACCGTTCTCTCCACCGATCGCAATCACGATCCGGATATCGCGGCAATGATCGGTACCTCAGCGGCGCTGTCGATTTCAGGTGTGCCGTTTAGCGGCCCGATTGGCTGTGCCCGGGTCGGCTTTAACGAAGAGCAGGGCTACTTCCTGAATCCCACCGTTGAAGAGCTTGCCAGCTCGGAACTGGATATGGTCGTCGCCGGTACTGAAAAAGCCGTGCTGATGGTCGAGTCTGAAGCCAAAGAGCTGCTTGAAGACGAAATGCTGGGTGCCGTGCTGTTCGGTCATCAGGAAATGCAGGTTGCTATCAGTGCGATCAATGAACTGGTTGCAGAGGCCGGTAAGCCGCGCTGGGATTGGCAGCCGCCCGAAGAGAACATGGCGCTGAAAGCGGCCATGGCCGACGCCTTCGAAGCCAAGGTCGGCGAGGCCTATCGAATTACCGATAAAATGGCGCGTCAGGATGCCCTTTCGGCCTTGAAAGACGAAGCAGTCGACCAGCTTGCTGCTGCCGAAGGCGAAGAGACAGAAGGCAAGTTCAGCAAGGACGACGTCAAAGGCGCCTTCGCGGGTCTTGAAAAGCGTGTCGTACGCTCTCGTGTTGTCAAGGGCGAGCCGCGTATTGACGGCCGTGACAATACCACGGTACGTCCGTTGGACATCGAGGTCGGTACGCTGCCCAAGACCCATGGTTCCGCTGTGTTTACGCGTGGTGAGACCCAGGCGATAGCCATTGCGACCCTGGGCACACTGCGCGATTCGCAGCTCATTGAGTCGTTGGAAGGCGAGCGTAAAGACCGCTTTATGCTGCACTATAATTTCCCTCCCTACAGCGTCGGTGAAGCGGGCTTTTTCGGTGGACCGAAGCGCCGTGAAATCGGCCATGGTCGCCTCGCTCGCCGGGGTGTACAGGCCATGCTGCCGGCTGAAGATGCGTTTCCCTATACCATTCGTGTGGTGTCGGAAATTACCGAGTCCAACGGCTCAAGCTCGATGGCCTCAGTCTGCGGCTCGTCGCTGGCCCTGATGGACGCCGGTGTACCGCTCAAGGCGCCGGTGGCCGGTATTGCCATGGGTCTGGTGAAAGACGAAGACGGTTTTGCGGTATTGACCGATATCCTGGGTGACGAAGATCATCTTGGTGATATGGACTTCAAGGTGGCTGGTTCTGAAGAGGGCGTGACCGCCCTGCAGATGGACATCAAGATCGAAGGTATCAACGAAGAGATCATGGAAACGGCCCTGCAGCAGGCTTTGAAAGCACGCCTGGGTATTCTTGAGCAGATGAATGCCGTGATCGCCCAGAGCCGTGCCGAAGTGTCTGAGAATGCTCCATCCATGGCGACGATCAAAATCGCGCCGGACAAGATCCGCGATGTGATCGGCAAGGGCGGCGCCACGATCCGCAAGATCTGCGAAGATACCGGCGCATCGGTTGATCTGGACGATGACGGCACCGTGCGTATCTACGCGGAAGATAAAGCCGCCGCGAAAAAAGCCATTGATACCGTGTTGGCCATTACGGCAGAAGCGGAAATCGGCAAGCTGTACATGGGTAAAGTGGTACGTATCGCCGACTTCGGGGCTTTCGTGAATATCATGCCAGGTACCGATGGTCTCGTGCATATTTCGCAAATTGTTCAGGAGCGGGTTAACAACGTCCGCGATTTCCTGAACGAAGGCGACGATGTGCTCGTTAAAGTCCTCGATATTGATAACCGCAACCGGGTGAAGCTCTCGATCAAGGAGATCACCGAAGAAGAGAAGGCGGCCTTCGAAGCCGACGACGCGGAAATCGCTGATTAATCCAGCGGCAGCGTCGACATCACCGCCCTCGCAGCGTCTCGTTGCGGGGGCGGTAGTGTTTGGGGGCTTAGGAAAGGAGCATGCGATGGAACAGCAAATGGCGCCGCGTTGGTGGGCAGTGGTCGCCGTCATGATGGGGATTTTCCTGTTGGTGACTGCCGAGCAGTTACCGATTGGTCTGCTGCCGCAGGTGGCGTTTTCTATGGACGTTACCCCGGGCATGGCTGGCTTGATGGTGACAGTGCCTGGGGTCGTGGCGGCCTTTTCAGCGCCGCTTCTGCCGGTCGCGGTGGGGCGTCTTGATCGCCGTATCATGTTGACATCACTGATGGGCGTTATGGTGGTCGGTAGCCTGCTGACGTCAATGGCCAGCAGCTTCGTATTGCTATTGGCCTCTCGGGTGCTGGTAGGGCTCAGTATTGGCGGTTTCTGGGCGGTGGCAGGGAGTATTGCCCCGCGTCTGGTGCCCGAGGCCCAGGTTTCCAAAGCGATGACGGTGATCTTTGGTGGTGTCGCGGCGGCGTCGGTCCTTGGGGTCCCGCTAGGAACCCTGTTGGGCGAGTTCAGTAGCTGGCGGGTTGCCTTTGGGGCGCTGGGCGGGTTAAGCCTGTTAACAGCGATGGCGCTGTGGTATTGGCTGCCGCCATTGCCACCCAGCGAGCCGGTTCGTCTGAGGATACTGGCGCAACAGTTCCAGAACCGTGGGGTCAGGGTGGCCGTGCTGACCACCGGCTTGGTGGTGGTGGGGCACTTTGCGGCCTATACCTTTATCAGTCCCGTCCTACAGGACATCAGCGGTATTGCCCAGCGCCACGTAGGCAGCCTACTGCTGCTATACGGGGCGGCAGGCATCCTCGGCAACATAGCGGCAGGCATGTTCGCCGGGCGCCATCCTTACCGAGCGGTGCTGGCGATTCCCAGTCTGCTGCTCCTTGTCGTGGCCAGCTTCCCGGTGCTGGGTGTGCAGCCAAGCAGTGGTGTGATGCTGCTCATGGTATGGGGTGCGGTATTCGGCAGCGTCTCGGTGAGCATTCAAACCTGGATTTTGCGGACGGCGCCCAACACCGAAGCGGCTACCGCACTGATGGCCTTCACCTTTAATTTGTCCATTGGCTTTGGCGCCATGGTGGGCGGCCGCATTGTCGATGGCACCAGTCTGCCGGTCGCCATGTGGGCTGCCTCGGGATTGTTTTTACTGGGCACGCTGCTGGTATGGCTAACGCCGTCGCGGGTTGTGGGAGTGAAGCATCGCTGAGGCAAAAAAATGCCCCCGCTGATGCGGGGGCATGAGAGGCGATACGTCTGTCGCTTAGGCAATTCTCGCTAGCTAGCTTCGCTCAATTGCCAGCGCAACCCCCTGACCGCCGCCGATACACAGCGTCGCCAAGCCTTTTTTCGAGTCGCGGGCGATCATCTCGTGGAGCAGCGTCACGAAAACGCGGCAGCCGGAGGCGCCGATGGGGTGGCCCAGGGCAATTGCGCCGCCATTGACGTTGACCTTGTTGGTGTCCCAACCGAGTTCCTTGTTGACCGAAAGTGCCTGGGCAGCAAAGGCTTCGTTGGCTTCCACCAGATCCAGGTCGTCGAGGCTCCAACCGGCTTTCTCCAGACAGCGGCGGGTGGCCGGTGCCGGGCCGATACCCATGATTGCCGGGTCGACACCGGCATTGGCGTAACCGGCGATCCGGGCGAGCGGCTCCAGGCCGAGCTGCTTGGCTTTTTCCGCCGAGCAGATCATCACCACCGCCGCGCCGTCGTTGAGCGCCGAGGCGTTGCCTGCTGTCACGGTGCCGTCTTTCTTGAACGCGGGGCGCATGCCGCCCAGTTTCTCGGCGGTGACTTCGCGTGGGTTTTCGTCGGTATCAAACACCATCGGGTCGCCTTTGCGCTGGGGAACTTCCACCGGCACGATCTGGCTTTTGAACCTGCCCTCTTTAATGGCGGCCGCGGCTTTCTGCTGCGACGCGGCGGCGAATTCATCCATGGCTTCACGGGTAATGCCGTACTTCTCGGCCAGGTTTTCGGCGGTGATGCCCATATGGTAGTTGTTGAAGGCATCCCACAGGCCGTCATGCACCATGGAGTCAATCGCTTTCCAGTCACCCATGCGCTGTCCGTTGCGCGAGTTGGGCAGCACGTGGGGAGACGCCGACATGTTCTCCTGCCCACCGGCCAGAATCAGCTCGGCATCACCGCAGCGAATCGCCTGAGTGGCGAGGTGCAGGGCTTTAAGGCCCGAACCGCAGACCTTGTTGATGGTCATGGCCGGTACAGCCTCGGGAAGACCGGCCTTGATCGACGCCTGACGGGCAGGGTTTTGGCCCACACCGGCGGTTAGCACTTGACCGAGCAGGACTTCATCGACCTGGTCGGCGGCAACGCCCGTTGATGAAAGAATGTCTTTGATGACGAGTGCGCCCAGGTCACTCGCGGGAATGCCGGCGAGTGACCCTCCAAAAGCGCCTACAGCGGTGCGGCGTGCCGCCACAATGACTACTTCTTGCATAACAGACTCCTGGTCTAAGTAACGCCGTTGAAAAAACGCCAGCGTTTGTATTGAGCGTTGTTGTAACCGTTATCGTCTCAGCGAAGGTCTTGTCTCAGCATAGGGGAAGGATGTGGCTGGCGGCAATACGCTTTTTGATCCAAATGAAAACGGGCCAACTTGTGGCCCGTCAATCATCGTTTCTGCTAGGCAAGCTGGACGGGAATCGCATTGCTGGTGTGGCTGACGTGGTTGCCTTCCTGAAGATACACCAGCGCTGGCTGATGGTTATCCAGCTCGGCTTCCGAGTAATGCGCATAGCTGCAGATGATGATGCGATGCCCCGGAGCGGCAAGATGGGCGGCGGCGCCGTTGATCGAGATCAATCGGGAGCCCTCTTCACCGCGGATGGCGTAAGTGGTGAAGCGTTCGCCATTTTCCACGTTATAGATCTGGATCTGTTCGTTCTCGCGGATGCCCGCCATGTCCAGCAGATCGCCGTCGATGGCACAGGAGCCTTCGTAGTTGAGTACCGCGTGGGTCACGCGGGCCATATGCAATTTGGCTTTGAGCATAATCGTGTGCATGGAAACTCCTAGATAACAAAGCTAGCGGCCAGCGTCAGTTGCAGCCGGCAATTGGACGCTGAGGTTGTCGATAAGCCGAGCCGGGCCGAGATGGGCGGCGGCTAGCAGAACGGCGTGGCGTGTCGAGGGGGTTACTGGGCCAAGCATGGTGTCACGCAGCTCCAGGTAGTCCGGCGTAAAACCCGCATCATACAGGGCCGTGTGACCTCCGTGTAGTACTCGTTCGACAGATTCGCCGCCCTCTAATGCATCGCGCAACTTGCAGAGGGTTTGGTAGAGCGCGGGGGCAATCGCCCGCTCCTCCTGGCTCAAATAACCGTTACGAGAGGACAACGCAAGTCCATCCTCAGCGCGCACAATGGGCACGCCGATAATCTCGATGGGCATGTGCAGGTCGCTGGCCAGCTTACGAATCACCGCAAGCTGCTGGTAGTCCTTTTGGCCAAAAAAGGCTACATCGGGCTGCACCAGGTTAAACAGCATGCTGACCACGGTCGAAACGCCGTCAAAGTGCCCAGGCCGGGAGCTGCCACACAGGCCTTCTCCCATCTCGGGCACATGCACACGGGTCTGGGCGGTTAAACCATTAGGGTACAGCGCGCTGATGGTCGGGCTGAACAGCACATCGCAGCCTGCCTCGGTCAGCTGTGCCTGGTCCGCCTCGAAGGTACGGGGGTAGGCGTCCAGGTCTTCGCCGGGGCCAAACTGCATCGGGTTGACGAACAGACTGGCGACCACCACGTCGGCGTTCGCTCGGGCGCGGGCCACCAGGGCCAGGTGCCCGGCATGCAGGTTGCCCATGGTGGGTACCAGGGCAATCCGTTGGCCGCGTAATCGGTGCTCACGCAGCGTATGGCGTAGCTCGGAGATGTCTCGCAAAGTATGCATAGCAGTCTTGTCGTCGTTCACGGGCATTGTGCTAATACGTTCCCATTGGAACATCGTTTAGAAGCAGTGTTCCGGCGCGGGGAACGTCCGGGTTTTGACCGCCTCGTGGTAGTGCTGAAACGCCGACTGAATGCTGTCAGCGTCGGTCATGAAATTTTTCACGAAGCGTGGCGTGCGGCCATGGGTAACGCCGAGAACGTCGTGCATCACCAGGATCTGGCCGTCGGTATCCGGACCAGCGCCAATACCGATCACCGGCACATCCAGCGCTTCCGTCACCGCCTTGCCCAGACTCGCGGGCACGCACTCCAGTAAAATGATCGATGCGCCCGCCTCAACGAGGATTTTGGCATCATTAATGATCTGTTCTGCCTGGGCGGCTTCGCGGCCTTGTACCTTATAGCCGCCAAGTTGATAGACCGTCTGCGGTGTCAGCCCCAGATGCGCGCAGACAGGGACACCGCGGCGAGTCAGCTCGCGTATGCCGTCGGCCATCCAGGCTTCGCCCTCTACCTTGACGAGCTCGGCACCGGCGCGCATCAAGGCGGCGGCGTCTTCCAGCAAGCGCTCGGTGGTGGCATTGCTCATGAAGGGCAGGTCGACCATCAGCAGGCTATGGCCTTTGCCACGGGCCGTGCAGCGGGTGTGGTAACAGATGTCGTCAATGGTCACCGGCAGGGTGCTGTTATGGCCCTGCAGGACCATGCCCAGCGAATCGCCCACCAATAACACGTCAATACCTGCGTGGCTGGCGGCGTGGGCAAAGGAGGCATCATAAGCGGTCAGGCAACTGAACGTCTCACCGGCGCGCTTGTGCGCCTGTAGCGTGCTCAGGGTGACGGTTTTCATGGCGTGCTCTCATGTTTCTACGTGAGGCCGACGCGACATTGGCGTTCGGCCAGTGTTAACGCCGCCTGACGGCGGACGCTGAGTGGCGTAACCGGCAATTGTTACCTGAATGCGGCCTTGGTGTCGAGATTTGTGTCAGATGGTAGCAGTCGGGGTGACATCGGTATCCATGAGTCGGCGTATCGGTGCGCTATCGAGCTTGGCAAGCCAGTCGCCAAGTGGACGCTGATGAAGACTTAACCCGGGGGCTAGCTCGTAGAGCGGTACAAGGACAAAGGCGCGTACGTGCATATGCAAGTGGGGCAGCTTGAGGCGGGGGGTGTCGAGTGCTAACTGGTCATAAAGCAGCAGGTCTAGATCGAGGGTACGAGGCCCCCAGTGACGACGCCTCTGGCGGCGATGATGCTGTTCCAGTGCCTGCAGTTGGTCAAGGAGCGCAAGTGGCGACAGTGATGTTTGAAGCGCGGCGACGGCGTTAATAAAATCGGGTTGATCCTGGGGGCCCAGAGGGGGAGTGGCATACAGCGAAGAGGCACCGACCATGTCGCTTAGCGGTAGACGGGCAAGCTCGCCAAGCGCCTGGCGAATCTGGTCGGTGGGGTTATCCAGATTGCTTCCCAGGCCGATATAGGCAAACGACATGTGTGTTACTCTTCGCTTTTACGCGGTTTGCGTCGCCGTTTGCGGCGGCGGTCGCCCTGGCTGGCAGGATCGCCGCCCACCTTCTGCAATAGTCGGCGTTGATCGTGCTCGTCGCCAGTCTGGAAGGCGTTCCACCATTCGCCCAGCCCTCTCGGGATTTCCCCTGCCTGTTCGCGCAGCAGCAGCAGGTCATAAGCGGCACGGAAGCGGGGGTGTTCGCGGGTCTGGAACGCTTTTTTACCCCGGCGCAGGGGTAAGCGCCCCTGAAGCTCCCAGATATCGCGCATCGGCATGCCAAAACGTTTGGGGATGGAGATGTGCTGTAGCTGTCGAGTCACGACCTGCTGAGCGGCCGCTTGTAGCGCGGGAATGGACGGCATGCCTTCACTTTCAAGCTCTGCCTGGCGGTGGGCAACCGGGGCCCATAAGAACGCCGCCAGCAAGAAAGCGGGTGTAACGGGGCGGTCTTCGGCAATACGCTTGTCGGTGTTGGCAAGCGCCTTTTCAATCAAATCTTCTGCCCATGCCGCATCCGCCATGGCTTCTTCGGCCTCGGGGAACAGCATGCCAAACAACCCATAATGGCTTAGCATCCTGAAGGTCACTAGTCCGTGACCCGACATGAAGAGCTTGAGCGCTTCATCGAACAGCCGTGCCGGGGGAATGTTCAACAGCAGCGGCGCCAGATCGTACATGGGCGTTTCGGTGTCGGCATCAATCGTAAAGCCCAGCTTGGCGGCAAACCGCACTGCCCGCAGCATGCGAACAGGATCCTCGCGGTAGCGCGTGGCGGGGTCTCCAATCAAGCGAAGCGTCCGCGCCTCAATATCCTTGGCCCCGTTGGCAAAGTCATGGATGGTGAAGTCGGCGATGTTGTAATACAGCGCATTCACGGTGAAATCGCGCCGCAGGGCATCTTCTTCGATATTGCCCCATACATTGTCACGCAGCAGAAGGCCGTCGTCAGATTGCTGGGCGATATGGTCGCCGTGCTCGTCCTGGGGTTTGCCGCGGAAGGTCGTGACCTCGATAACTTCTCGACCAAAGCGCACGTGCACAATACGAAAACGTCGCCCGATCAGGCGCGAATTGCGAAAAAGATCGCGCACCTGCTCGGGTGTTGCATTGGTAGCAACGTCGAAATCCTTGGGCATCTTGCCAAGCAGGGCGTCGCGAATGCAGCCGCCCACCAGATAGGCCTCAAAACCGGCGCCATTGAGGCGGTACAGCACCTTCAGGGCAGCATCACTGATCTGCTGACGAGAAACGGGGTGCTCGGAGCGAGGTATAATGCGTGGGCTAAGCGCGCCTGACGCGCCCTGTTGGGGTTCGAGCAGAGATTTCAATTGCTCTCCCGGACTGAGTAATAAACGGGTAAATCCTTTAAGCATGCGGCGGAATCGACTCGCAGGATATCGAAAAAATGGCCCTAATGTAAGCGACGAGTCGCTGAGTGTAGCCGACCGCTAGAGGCTTGCAAAGCCTTGGCAGGGTTGTGGCATGAGCAAAACCGCTAAACGCAGACCGCTAAACGCAGAAAGGGGAGGCTAATAAGGCCTCCCCTGTAAAAGCGACAATCAGCGTCCGTTGCTGCTGTTTTTCTTCATGATGGCACATCGCCCTGAATACGCACCGCAGTCGGTAGGCGTGGCAATCACGTGGATTCCGACCGCCTCGTATTCAAAACAATAATCCAACCGCGAACTTTTCATCCCCCGGCGAGTTGTTGTTGGGTCCGGGGTGTACACACTGACTACTGTTGTTCTTGTTAGGGCGCAGTCTTTCAGGTGTACGTCGCGTCCATTTTTGGGCACTTGCCGTATGTTGTTGTTGTGTCTAGCGCTTATTTTTCTTAGCGCAAGCAAGTAACGAGATACAAGCCTGTTGTTTTTGTTAGTACCGTTATCTCTGCCTGGCCGTGTTGTTTTTGTTTTGGCTCAGGTCTGGGCGGTGTCATGTTGTTTTTGTTGACGACTTACCGCGTTGCCCAGTTTGTTTTTCTTACCCAGTTATATTGCACTCGCCGTGCCACTCGTAGAATAATTCCGAAAATTCAGCAGGTTGAAATTTTCCGCTATGCCAGGGATCGATCGTGGGAAATAAGTGTTACCCGCTTTGAGCGGTCTTTCGTGTGGGAAGGTAACAGTATGCGGGTAACGAATTCCGTGGATATTTCTTTGGTAAATCAGTGTATTAGACGTTAGTTGTAGGTGCGGTTGAGCTGTTCAGGTAGGGCGGCGTGCCGTCTTCTTGCGCGGTATGCCCAGCCGCTGGCGTCGCTCCCATAGGTTTTTGCGGCTGATCCCCAACTTCTGTGCCAGCTCGGTCTCGCTCATCTGGTCCTGATGCTCAAGTACAAAGTGTTGGAAATAGTCTTCCAATGACAGGTCATCTTCTTCGGTGCCGGATTGAATCGTGTCGGCGCTGGCGGCTGACGGAGGGGAGCTAGCCGCTGGTGTCGGGCGATGCGAAACGGGGGCCAGTCCCAGGTCATCGGGGTGGATCAAATGGCCTTCGGCCAGAATGACGCCGCGTTCCAGGGCATTTTCCAGCTCACGCACGTTGCCGGGCCAGGGGTAGTCACGCAGCTCATGGCGCGCCGCCCGGGATAAGCGCAGCCCTTGGCGTTCGTGGCGCTTGCAGGCCTTGTCGAGCAGGATGTCGGCGATTTCCAGCACATCGTCCTCACGCTCACGCAACGGCGGCAGCTCTATCTGCATGACGTTCAGTCGGTAATACAGGTCCAGGCGAAATTCGCCACTCTTGGAGAGCGCACGAAGGTCGCGATGGGTCGCGGCGATCAGGCGGACATCGACATGGCGGGTTTCCACCGATCCGATTTTGCGAATTTCGCCTTCCTGGAGTACGCGCAGCAGCCGTGCTTGAGCGTCGAGGGGGAGCTCGCCAATTTCGTCCAGAAATAACGTGCCGCCGTCGGCGGCTTCGACCAGCCCGGTACGCGCGGCGCTGGCGCCGGTAAAGGCCCCTTTCTCATGACCAAACAGCTCTGACTCGATCAGCGTCTCCGGGATAGCCGCGCAGTTGACGCATATCAGTGGGGCCTTGGCCCGTTTGCTTTGTTGGTGCAGGGCCCGGGCGACGAGTTCCTTGCCGGTGCCGGACTCCCCCAGAATGAGCACCGTGACATCGGCGGGGGCGGTTTTGCGAATGCGGGTATAGACCTGCTGCATGGCCACGCAGTTGCCGATCATGGTTTGGCGGCCACCTCCGTCATCGGTGATGGCGGGGGGCGGGCTGTGTTGCATTGACTGCTGGTGCAGAATCCGTGCAACGGTTTCCAAAAGCTCTGCGTGGTCAAACGGTTTAGCAACGTAATCCACAGCGCCCTGTTTGAGGGAGTCGACCGCTGAGCGCATGCTGGCATAGCTGGTCATGATCAGAACCGGCGCCGGGGCGGCGGCCTGGATCAGGCGGGTGCCCGGCTCACCGGGCAGGCGCAGGTCGCTGATAATCAGATCAAAGCCGACCAGCTCAAACGTCTCGGCCTCTTCAGCACTGCCCGCTTCGCTGACCTCGTAGTCGTGACGCTCGAGCAGACGCCTGAGCGCACTGCGGATAATGGCTTCATCTTCAACAATCAGAATCCTAGACATGGGGCAGCTGATCATCCTGTTGGAAAAGCGGTAGCCACAAGGTAATGGCCGTGCCGCGAGATGTTCCGGGCGGTGGCGACGCCACCTCTATTCTGCCGTGATGCTCATTGATAATTTGGTAGGCCAGTGATAACCCAAGACCGGTGCCTTCACCGGCCGCTTTGGTGGTAGTGAAGGGCTCGAACAGGTGGTCACGTACCTTGGGGTCAATACCCAGACCATCGTCGGTAATACACCACCATGCCTGATCATCCTGCCTGTCGGCCGTAATGTGCACGCTGCCCTCGGGGCTGCAGGCATCCCGTGCGTTGCCCATTAGATTCACCATCACCTGGGTCAAGCGCTGGGCATCACCTTGCACCACCAGCTCTTCCGCACACGCATTGGTAAAGATGACATCCTCGCCCGAGCGGGCCAGGTGGATCAAGTGCAAGGCATCGTCGGTGATCGTTCTAAGCACGACAGGCGAGCGCGGCATGCCGGGCGAGTCGCGCCCGGCATGGGCAAAGCCGACCAGCGAATTGACGATCTTGGTCACCCGTTCGGTCAACTGCTGAATATGGTCGGCGGTTTCCAGCAAGGCGGGATCCTGAGTGTCATAAAGCAGGTTTTGCGCCAACGACGAGATGCCGGTGATCGGGTTGCCTATCTCATGGGCAACACCCGCTGCCAATTGGCCGATGGAGGCGAGGCGGGCGGCGTGAACCAGTTCATCCTCCAGCCACTTCATCTCGGTGTGATCTTCCACCAGAATGACGCTGCCACCACGGCTGTCATTACCGCTCAGGTCGGCTTTATGCAGGGTCAGGAAGTAGTCTTTATCATGGAGCCTTACCGCTTGTTTATACAACGGTGACGGCCCCTCGTTGAGCACGCTACCCAGCAGCCATGGCCAGGGGGCGGGCAAGCTGTCCCGGCGCGAGCCGATCACGCTTTCACCGCTGATGCCGGACAGCTGGGAAAGCGCTTGATTCCACATGACCAGCTCTTCGTCGTCGCCGAGGACGCAAAGCCCGACGGGCAGGTAAGCCAGCGTTTGACGATGGTGGCGGCGCAGGCCGTCGAGTTCCCGGGCCAGCCCCGTGAGCCGCGAGCGATAGGCTTCCAGGCGGCTTTCCACGAAATGGATGTCATCGGTAATCGGCGCATCGTCGTGCCGGTAGGGCAGGTAACGGTCGACGATGTCGCGCGCCACTGAAGGACCCATCAAGCCGGAAAGGTTTGCCTGGATACGGTCGCGCAAGCGGCGCAGTGCGTAGGGGCGGCGTTCCTGGTGAGTCAGGTTGAGTGCCTTGAGCGCGCGGTCGACTTCACGGTGGGCGGCGTCATCGCCCAGTGCCTGGGCCAGGTGGGCGGAGAAGTCACTCGCTGTGGCGGCTTCCAGCGGCAGGCGTTTCGAGCGAATGACCGCATCCACCGAGCAGGCTTCGGCCGCCGATTTTTCACCTTCCGAGGTGCGAGTGAACAGCGAAACGACAATCAGCAGCAGGATGTTGAGCGATTGAGACAGCAAGGTGACGCTATACCAGATGGGCGCATCCGTGGGTGTCAGCGGTGTCAATGGCAGGGTGGGTGGGGTATAGCCCGCCACCAGGGGCAGCCATAGCCCCCAGAGCCAGACGCCAACGCCACCGATCAGGCCAGCCACCATGCCCTTGCGGTTGGCACCCGGCCAGTAGAGCAGTGCCAGCATGCCTGGCAAACACTGGGCCATGCCGATGAAGGCGGCGAGCCCCAGGCTGGTCAGCGGGTGATGACGGCCAATCCACTGATAAAACAGCCAACCGCTTAAAATAACCCCGATCACCAGCCCCCGGCGCAGCCATAGCAGCCAGCCATACAAGTCGCTACGTGCTTCGGGGGGCCTTGCCACCAATACGATGTGGTTAAGCACCATGCCCGAGAGTGCCAGCGCGATCAGCATCATGGTGCCGCTGGCGGCAGCCAAGCCGCCGATAAACGCCAGCGCACCGACCCACCAGTGCTCGCTCAATGCATAGGCGGCGTAGGCGGTGATGGGGAGTGTCTCGTTGACCGACTGCGCAGCCCACCAGATAAGGGGGACAGGCAACGCCATCAGCAGTAAAAATAACGGCAAGGTCCAGCTTGCCTGCAGCAGGGTTTGCGGTGACAGGCTTTCCGCAAAGGTGATATGAAACAGGTGCGGCATCATGAAGGCGGCGGCAAAAAACAACAGCAGCAGGGTGCGCCATTGGGCGGGATCAAAACGCGCTGTGTGTGCCTGGGCAAGGTAGCCGGGGCCTTCGAGCCATGCCTGCAAGTCGCCAGGGCCGCTGAACACCAGCCACAATGCCACGGCACCCAGCCCCAGCATGGCCAGCAGTTTGACGACCGACTCGATCGCAATGGTGCTCAACAGGCTGTTGTGACGGCTATGCACATGACTATGTCGCGCCCCTAGCATCACCGCTAAAGCGGCGATGGCCGTGCAAAATGCCAGTGCCACGACAGGACCAGCCTGGCTCTGGGTGAAAAGATTGACCGCCTCGCTCATGGTTTTGACCTGAATGCCCAGTAAGGGCAATACCGCGAGCAGGCTGACCAAGGTTACCAGGGTGCCCGCCCAGCGGGAGCGAAAACGAAAGGCGAACAGGTCCGCCAGGGAGGCGAGTTGGTAGGTGCGAGTGATCCGCTGAATGGGGACCAACAACACCGGGGCAAGCAGAAAGGCACCGGCGGCCCCCAGGTAGTAGGCGAGATAGCCAAAGCCGACATTAGCCGCTAGTTCGACGCTGCCATAAATTGCCCAGGCGCTGGCATAAACGCCCAGTGCCAGGGTGTAGACGGCAGGGTGACGGCTGATGCGCAACGGTATCCAGCCCCGTTCCACCGCCAGGGCACAGCCCAGCAGAAGGGCGAGATAGCCCAGGCCGAGAAACAGCGCGCCAAGAACCTCAACGCTCATCCAGTTTCCTCTTCTGATCGAGCCACAGAGTCAGGGCGATCAGCCCACCCCAGATAACAAAGGGCCGATACCAGGCCACGCTCGGGTCGCTCCAGCCATCCATCAGCAAGGGGGAGAGCAGATAGCCGCCAAACACCAGAAACAGCATGATGCGGTAAACGTACATGTCAGGGCTCCTGTGGCAGTTCGCGCTGTGCTGACGGTGACAGTTGTTCGACCGACCAATGCGTCACCGCCCAGTCTAACTGCGTTGTCACCGGTGCTTGGGAAAGGTCATCGGGCGGCGCCTGGTCAAGTGCCTGCAGCGCCCGAAACAGCTGCTGGCGTACGGCGTGCGGCTCGTCGGCCAGCGCAGGTGCAAGGTTCTGCTTGGAAAGCTTCTGGCCCTGCGATGTCACCACCAACGGCAAATGCAGGTAACGTGGCTCGGGAAATGCCAGTGCCACTTGCAGCTGGCGCTGCCAGGGCGTGTTGTCGAGCAGGTCAAAGCCTCTGACAACGTCCGTTATGCCCTGCTCGGCGTCGTCGACCACCACCGCCAGTTGATATGCCCAGAGAGCATCTTTGCGCTTGAGGATGACGTCCCCCAGGGTTTCAGGGTCTAATTGCTGCCAGCCAAACAGGCGGTCGTGCCATTGGATCGGGCGCTTGCCCAGATCGCTGCGCAGCCGCCAGGCGACTGGCTGGGCGGGGTCACTCAGCCCTGTGCGACACCAGCCGGGGTATACCGGATATGCCTGCCATTGTTTGCGCGAACAGCTGCAAGGGTAGGCCAGCCCCTGATCGGCCAGCGTATCGAGCGCCTGCTGATAGGCAGCGTGGCGGTCATGCTGCCAGCGAACGGTCTCGTCCCAATGAAGCCCAAACGTTTCCAACTGGTGCAGAATGGTGCTGTCAGTGCCTGGTGGGCAGCGGGGTGGGTCGATATCTTCAATGCGTACCAGCCAATCGCCGCCCGCCGCGCGGGCGTCCAGGTAACTGCCCAGGGCCGCCACCAGCGAGCCGAAGTGTAGCGGCCCTGACGGCGTGGGGGCAAAACGTCCTCGGTAGCGAAGTGGTTGCGTCATCAACGTCTTCCAGAAACCAAAACGGGCACCACAGGGTGCCCGCATTCCACAATAGCATACAGGTCGATTGTTCCTGGCTTAACCGCCGAGTTGCTTCTCCTTGAGCTCGGCCAGGGTCTTGCAGTCGACGCATAGCGTGGCGGTCGGGCGCGCTTCAAGACGGCGAATACCAATCTCGACGCCGCAGGCTTCGCAGAAGCCGTAATCGTCTTCGTCGATCTTTTCGATGGTTTCGTTAATTTTCTTGAGCAGCTTACGCTCGCGATCCCGAGTGCGCAGCTCAAGGCTGAAGCCTTCTTCCTGGGTCGCCCGATCAGCCGGATCGGCGTAGTTGTTAGCATCTTCCTGCAGGTGGCGTACGGTACGGTCCACCTCTTCCATGAGGTCCTGTTTCCAATCCAACAGCAGCTGGCGGAAGTGCGCCAGCTGTTGGTCATTCATATATTCTTCACCCGTTGCCGGCTCATACGGTGTGAAGGGCTTGGACGCTTCCGGTTTTTTTTCCGCTACTGGCATGGGAGTGCCCCCTACGTATGTGACTACTGATCGACCATGAGCGTGTGTCACGATCTCACGCCAAAGGGATGCTTGTTTAGCTGAAAATTGGCTGCGTTGCAAGCATAATAGGGCGCTTTCTATCATGAACTTGCCTTCAGTGCGACCAAGCTCATGTTTTTACTACCGCTAGGTAAGGAGCCACTATGGCCTGGAATTCACGCGTGAATCATGTCGCACCTTTTCGTGTGATGCATCTACTGGAAATGGCTCAGGCGCGTGAGGCAGCGGGCCATGATGTGATTCACCTTGAAGTAGGGGAGCCGGATTTCGCTACCCCTGCGCCGGTGGTGACCGCGGGCCAGCAAGCATTGGCGACTGGCAAAACCCGCTACACGCCTGCCGCTGGCCTGCCCGCATTGCGCGAGGCCATTGCCGGCCATTACGCGGAGCACTTCAATGCCTCGGTGGACCCCGCGCGGATTCTGGTCACCCCTGGCGCATCGGGGGCATTGTTGTTGGCCAGTCAACTATTGGTCGAGACAGGCGACCGGGTAATGATGGCCGATCCCAACTATCCGTGTAATCGTCATTTCATGGCCCTGGCCGGTGCCGACGTCGATGCTATCCCGGTTGGTCGTGAAAGCGGCTGGCAGTTGGACGCTGCGCTGGTCAAGCGGCACTGGCAAACCAATACGCGGCTGGCGATGTTGGCATCCCCCTCCAATCCGACCGGTCATACGTTGAGTGCCGATGCCTTGCAATCGGTATTCAAGGCGGTGTCCGAGCGTGGTGGCGAGGTGCTGGTCGACGAGATCTATCAGGGGCTGAATTACGACGACGCGCCTCTTTCGGCAACGTCGTTGTCTAGCGACGCCTTTGTGGTCAACAGCTTTTCCAAATACTTCGGCATGACAGGCTGGCGCCTGGGCTGGCTGGTGGCCCCTGAACACGCGATCGAGCCGCTCACCAGGCTTGCCCAGAACGTGTTTCTTGCCGCTCCCACGCTTTCCCAGCACGCAGCATTGGCTGCCTTTACCCCCGAGTGTCGCGATATTCTCGAGACTCGGCGGACGACGCTCAAGCAGCGCCGTCAGGTATTGCTTGAGGGCCTGGCGCAATTAGGGCTGGCGCCGGATTTGCCGCCCCAGGGGGCGTTTTATCTGTGGCTGGACATCTCCCGCTATAGTCGTGACAGCCAGGATTTTTGCGAACGGCTTCTGCGTGAGGAGAACGTGGCGATCACCCCGGGTATCGACTTTGCCGTTCAGGGCGGCGAGCATCATGTGCGTATTGCCTTTACCAACGACGTCGAGCGGCTGGAAGACGCCGTGGAGCGCATCACCCGCTTTGTGAGCCGTCTATGAGCCTTGCCTGCCAGGGCTTGGTGCCCGGTACCTTGCTGCGGCGCTACAAGCGCTTTCTGGCCGATGTGCGCCTGGATGATGGCCGGGACGTCGTCGCCCATTGTCCCAACACAGGCTCGATGAAGGCGGTCAATGTGCCCGGTTGCCGCGTATGGCTGTCGCCAAGCGATAACCCGAAACGCAAGCTGGCCTGGACCTGGGAGTGGATCGAGCTGCCGCAGCCGGATGGCACGGTGGCACTGGCTTCGGTGCATACCGGGCGTGCCAACCGCATTGTGGAGGCGGCCATCGAGGCGGGCGATATCGCGCCGCTGGCTGGCTATCAAACCCTCAAGCGCGAGGTGAAAATAACCGATGCACGGCTCGACTTTCGCCTGGATGACCCTAAGCTTGGTAATGCTTACATCGAAGTAAAGCAGGTGACGCTGAGAGAGTCTGATGGCCATGGCTATTTCCCCGACTCGGTCAGCGTACGAGGCACCCGGCATCTGCGTGCGCTACAGGCGCTGGCCGAGCAGGGCGAGCGGGCGGTGCTGCTGTTTTGTGTCGCCCATGAAGGCATCTGTGACGTGGCGCCCGCGGCGCATATCGACCCTGCTTATGCCGCGGCGCTGGGTGAGGCGGCGCAAGCAGGGGTCGAGGTGTTGGCGTACGGGATTGAGGTGCAGCGGGCTGCGGCAAGCCCCACGTTCGTGCGTTTATCGCGGCCCTTGCCGATACGCTGGCCAGATTCGCTAGCGACGGCGAACGCGGAAAATGGCGATTTCACCGAACAGGTTGGGCCATAGCCGGGAAGTCCAATGCCCACGGTGGTCACCCACGCCCACGGCGCGATCCACAATCACCATGCCTTTTTCACGGCACAGGTGCTCAAAGTCGTTGAAGGTGGAGAGATGAATATTGGGGGTGTCGTACCAGGCGTGAGGCAGCGACTTCGAGACCGGCATGTAGCCCCGCAGGCCCAGATGAATGCGGTGACGCCAATAGGCAAAGTTGGGAAACGTGATGATGCCCTCTTCGGCAACGCGCAGCATTTCATCGAGCATTTTATCGGGGCGACGCAAGGCCTGCAGGGCCTGGGTCATGATCACCTGATCGTAGCTGTTGTCGCAGAAGCTACCCAGGCCATCGTCAAGGTTATGCTCGATGACGTTGACGCCGCGGGCTACGCAGCCGGTAATGCCGTCGTGATCGATTTCGAGCCCATAGCCGGTCACGCCTTTGTGCTGGGCCAGCGCTTCGAGCAGTACGCCATCACCGCAGGCCAGGTCCAGCACGTGCGCGCCTTCGGGGACCCAGTCATAAATCAGTTCCAGATCAGCGCGCATCATGGTGTCTCCTCTGCATCCGGATGAGCGAGGTTAAGCTCGCGGGCCGCGCGGTTCATGAAGGCGCCGAATACTGCTTCGTAGCGTGGTTCGGGTAACAAGAAAGCGTCGTGGCCATGGGGCGAGTCGATATTGGCGTAGCTCACCGGTTTGCCCGCACGAGTGAGGGCGTCGACCAACTCCCGAGAGCGTGGCGGCGGAAAGCGCCAGTCAGTCGTGAAGCTGACAATCAGGAACGGACACTGAGCCGGGGAGAGGGCGTTGGCGAGGTCTCCGCCCTGCGTGGCCGCCGGGTCGAAGTAATCCAGTGCCTTGGTCATCAGCAGGTAGGTATTGGCGTCAAAAGCGGTGGAAAACGTATCACCCTGGTAGCGCAGGTAGGACTCCACCTGGAATTCGACGCCGAAGCCGAAGTTCAAGTCGTTGCTGCGCAGGTCACGGCCGAACTTGCTGCCCATGGCGTCTTCGGAAAGATAGGTGATATGGCCCACCATACGAGCCAGCTTCAGCCCACGCTTGGGCACGGTATTATGTTCGGCGTACCAGCCGTCAAAAAAATCCGGGTCGGAGCGAATCGCCTGTCGCGCGACTTCATTGAAGGCGATGTTCTGCGCTGACAGGCGTGGCGTCGCGGCGATGACCACCGCATTGGCAACCCGGTCAGGGTAGGTCATTGTCCATTCCAGCACCTGCATACCCCCCAGGCTGCCACCCACAGCTGCCGCCCAGCGCTCGATCCCCAACTGATCGGCCAGGCGAGCCTGGCTGGCCACCCAGTCACTCACCGTGACCATGGGGAAGTCGGGTCCCCACTGGCGTCCGGTGTCGGGATTGTGGCTCACCGGACCGGTGCTGCCATGGCAGCCGCCCAGGTTGTTCAGGGACACGACGAAAAAGCGGTTGGTGTCGATAGGTTTGCCGGGGCCGATGTGGGCATCCCACCAGCCGGGTTTGCGGTCTTCCTGACTGTGATAACCCGCCGCATGATGGTGGCCGGACAGGGCATGACAGATCAGTACCGCGTTGCTTCGTTCGGCGTTAAGGGTGCCGTATGTCTCGTAAATCAACTCATACTCGGGCAGTACCTTGCCGCAGGCGAGCGAAAGCGGTGTGTCGAACTTGGCGACATTCGGAGTGACCAGCCCGACGGAATTCGTCGGCCGGTCTTCAAAAGCAAGCGTGTCTGAATCGGGCATCGAAAGCGTTAGTCCTGCTGAGTCAGTCGTCGTAAATAAGCCATTGCGAGTGATTACAGGCCGACCAGGGCGCCGGAAATGCCGGCCGCGCGAATCAGTGAGCCAACCAGTAGCCCATCCACCAGATTAATGGCGATAAATACCACAATGGGAGATAAATCAATCATGCCTAGCGGCGGGATGACTTTGCGTACCGGCGCCATGATGGGCTCCACCAGCTGCATGACCAAGAGCGCGCCTGGGTGGCTAGCGTTGGGGGCGACCCAACTTAGGATGATCATCACGATCAAGGCGAAGAAGTAAATCTTCAGGATGGCGTTGGCCAGCGCGGCGATGCCAGCGATCAACAGGCCTGTAACAGGCGGCATGCCAACGCCGATGACCATGAAAATGGCGATAATGCTGAGGACCTTGAGGACAAACCCTGCCGCCAGTGTCGCAAGATCAAAGCGACCGGCGACCGGCCCTAGAAAGCCCTGGAACAGGCCCACGACCGGCTGGGTAATCTTGACCACTGTCTGGCTCATGGGGTTGTAATAGTCGGCCCTTGATGCCTGCAATAAAAATCGCAGCATGAGTAAAAACAGATAAATGTTAATCAGCGAGTTAACCAGCATTAACCCGGCGCTGCCCAATTCGTTGCCCATGGCTGTTTCTCCTATAAAATCCGCTTGGTTTAGTGGCCGCTCAGTTCCTTGGACATGGCTTGGGCGCGCTTGGCGCAGGCCTGCATCGCATCAGCGATTGTCGTCCTTAGCTGGGCATCTTCCATGTGTTGAATCGCTTGTTCGGTCGTTCCACCGGGCGACATGACATTCTGTTTAAGTGTTGCCGGGTCTTTATCGCTTTGTTGTGCCATGGTGGCGGCACCCAGCGCGGTTTGAATCGCCAGGCGGCGCGCTGTATCAGCGGGAAGGCCGAGCTTGACGGCGGCGTCTTCCATGGCTTCCAGCATCAGGAAAAAATACGCCGGCGCGCTACCGGAGACCGCTGTCACCGCGTCCAGCAAGGCTTCTTCCTCGACCCATTCGACGATACCCACCGCTTCCATTAGGTGAGTCGCGACATCGCGCTGGGCATCGCTGACCCGCGCATTAGCATACAGGCCACTGGCACCGCGTCCTACCAAAGACGGTGTATTCGGCATGCAGCGAACCACAGCGCTATCCCCGCCCAACCATTGGTCAATGGTGGCCGCGTCAAGGCCGGCGGCGATGGAAATGACCAGAGGGTTGCGTTGTTTAACCGTGTCGCTAAGCGCTTCGCATACGTCGCGCATGATCTGTGGTTTAACGGCCAGCACCAGAACGTCGGCCTGACTCGCGGCGGCGTTGTTATCGGTTTGCGTCTGAATATTGAGGCGTGTGCGAATCGTGTCCAGTTCGCTTTCCCGTGGCGCGGTGGCAGTGATGTCGGCAGGCGTGACACCGCTGTCGATCAGGCCGCCAATGATGGCGCTTGCCATGTTGCCTGCGCCAATGAAGGTGATCTTGTTCGTCATGGGGGTATCCTCTGTTGAAAAAGGCGGCGTTGAGCCGTGTTATGTCACTCGTCGGGGTAAGGCATTCCCGCTTAGTTCGTTGGTTCTCAGGTCGTATCCCGCGCGCCAAAGATCGCCGTCCCTAAACGTACCAGTGTGGCACCTTCCAGCACAGCCGCTTCCAGATCGTCGCTCATGCCCATGGAAAGCGTATCGAGAGGCGCATCGGGCAGAGCCTTCTGCAACGCCGACAAAAGCTCGCGCATCTCGCTCAGAGGCTGACGCTGGGCCGACAGGCTTTCTGCCGGAGCAGGGATTGCCATCAGGCCTCGCAGCTTGAGGCCAGGTAGTGCTGCGACCTCTTTGGCAAGGGCTTCCACGTCCTCTGGCATGACGCCTGATTTTGAGGGCTCGCGGCTGATGTTGACCTGTAAGCAAACGTTGAGTGGGGCTAGGTGGGTGGGTCGTTGTTCGCTAAGCCGCTTGGCAATTTTCAGGCGGTCAATGGTGTGCAGCCAGGCGAAATTTTCCGCAACAGCGCGTGTTTTGTTCGATTGCAGAGGGCCAATAAAATGCCACACAAGGTCGTCCAGGTCGGCCAGTTCTTCCTGTTTTTCCAACGCCTCCTGCAGATAGTTTTCACCAAACTCGCGCTGACCCAGCGCGCTTGCCTGGCGAATCATCGAGGCCGGTTTGGTTTTGCTTACGGCCAGCAGCGAGGCATCATCAAGGGGGCGGTCAGCGTCAATGAGCGCGCGTTCTAGTCGCTCACGCGCGCGGGCTAGTGACGCTGGAAGCGCGTTATCTGTCATACTCAAGCACCTTACCGCAGCTGGGGAAGAAAGATGGATATTACCGAACTGCTGGCATTCTCGGCAAAGCAGAATGCTTCAGACCTCCACTTATCCGCGGGCTTGCCGCCCATGATACGGGTTGATGGCGATATCCGTCGGCTGAATGTGCCCGCCATGGATAACAGTGAGGTCCGTCGGTTGATTCACGACATCATGAACGATCGCCAGCGTCGCGACTACGAAGAACACCTTGAAGTCGACTTTTCTTTCGAAGTGCCGGGCGTGGCGCGTTTTCGGGTCAATGCCTTTAATCAGGCACGCGGTGCGGGAGCGGTATTTCGCACCATTCCCAACCAGGTGCTATCGATGAAGACCCTGGGGCTGGGGGAAGTGTTCGAGCGCCTTTCAATGCTGCCGCGCGGTCTGGTGTTGGTGACCGGGCCAACCGGTTCGGGAAAAAGTACCACACTCGCGGCCATGATCGATTACATCAACGATCATCGCTTTGAGCACATTTTAACCATCGAAGACCCGGTTGAGTTTGTGCATGCCAGCAAGCGTTGCCTGATTAATCAGCGGGAAGTCCATCGTGACACGCATGGCTTTGCGGAGGCATTGCGCAGTGCGCTGCGCGAAGACCCGGATGTGATTCTGGTGGGAGAGCTGCGCGATCAGGAAACCATCCGCCTGGCGTTAACAGCGGCAGAGACCGGACACCTGGTGCTCGGGACGCTGCATACCACCTCAGCGGCCAAGACCATTGACCGGATTATTGATGTCTTCCCCGGCGAAGAGAAGGCCATGGTGCGTTCGATGCTGTCGGAGTCGCTACAGGCCGTGGTATCCCAGGCGCTGTTGAAACGCCAGGGGGGCGGCCGTGTGGCGGCCCATGAAATTCTGATCGCGACCTCGGCGGTGCGCAATCTGATTCGTGAAGACAAAGTGGCGCAGATATTCTCGGCGATTCAAACCGGCGGCAATCTGGGTATGCAAACGTTGGACGCCGCACTGATGCAACTGGTCAACGACGGTCATGTCGGCATGGAAGATGCCCAGGCGCTGGCCAAAGGCACCCTCTCTTCGCGGGAGGCGTAATCGATGACGAACAACGACGCCTCAACGCTGACGCCTGGCCAGTGGTTGCATCAGCTGTTGGACATCATGGTGACGCAGCAAGCCTCAGACCTACTCATTTCAACGGGGGCACCACCCAGCCTCAAGATGCCCAGCGGGCTGGTTCCTCTTGGCCAACGGCCCTTGAGTGAACATCAGGTAAGTGAGCTGGTAACGCACACCGTGCCTGAAGGGCTGCGCGAGCGTTTTAGCCAACAGCGCGAGGCGAATTTTGCGCTGGGTTTTGAAGACAAAGGGCGCTTTCGCGTTAGCGCCTTCCAGCAGCGAAATCAGCCCGCCATGGTGATTCGCCGTATTGAGCAGCACATTCCCACCCTGGAAACCCTGGGTGTGCCCACGGTGCTTGCCTCGCTCGCCCATGCCAAACGGGGGCTGGTATTGGTGGTAGGGGGCACGGGGACCGGGAAATCCACCACCCTGGCGTCGATGGTGCAGGAGCGCAATGAAACGATCGGTGGGCACATCATCAGCATTGAAGATCCGATCGAGTACCTGCACCCGCACAAGCGCGCCATCGTTAACCAGCGTGAAGTGGGGATTGATACCGAGTCATTTGAAGTAGCGCTCAAGAACACCCTGCGCCAAGCCCCTGATGTGATCTTGATCGGTGAGATACGCAGCCGTGAAACCATGGAACATGCGTTGACGTTCGCTGAAACAGGGCATCTCTGTCTGGCCACCTTGCACGCCAACAACGCCAATCAGGCGTTGGAGCGTATCATTCACTTCTTTCCTCATGAGCGTCATGAGCAGATATGGATGGACCTCTCCCTCAATCTCCGCGCGGTGGTGGCTCAACAGCTGTTGCCCAGGCTGAACGGTGGTCGTTGTGCGGCGGTTGAAGTCATGCTGCCGTCGTCACGGATTGCCGACCTGATTCGTAAAGGCAGGGTCGCCGAGATTAAAGCCGCCATGGCGGCGTCGCGTGATGACGGCATGCAGACGTTTGATCAAGCACTCTTCGATCTTTGCCAGGCATCACAGATTAGTCATGAGGTAGCGCTTGCCCACGCGGACTCCGCCAATGACTTGCGACTCATGCTGAAGCTGCAAGGGGAGGCGACGTCGCGTTCGCTGGATGAGCGTGCTCCAAGTCATTGGGATCTGCGCGACCGCGACGATGCATGGTGACGCTGATGTCCTAGGGCGCGTAGACGCCGCCAAGGACGCGCGGCCCTCTGGCACCGGTCACCGAGGGCAGATTGCCGGGTAGCTGGTGCAGGCGCTGGTGGGCCAGCCAGGCAAAGGCGCCTGCCTCGATCCAGTCTTCAAGCCATCCGTAGCTTGACGGTGACGCAAAGGTGGCAAACGGCAAGTGAGCGGCCAGCCTGGCCATCAGATCAGCGTTATGCGCACCGCCCCCGCAAGTAATCAACGTGACGCCCTGATGAGAGAAAGGCAACTGCTGGATACCTTGTGCAACACTGACCGCAGTGAGTTCGGCAAGTGTGGCCTGGACATCATCAGGCGCTTCGTGACCGGCCAGATGACGTTCCAGCCATGGCAGATGAAATAGCTCTCGACCCGTGCTACGCGGTGGCGGCTGTTGAAAAAAGGGGGCATCCAGTAGCCGTTCCAGTAACTCAGGGTCCACATTGCCGCTGGCAGCCCAGGCCCCATTCTGATCAAAACGGCCGCCCTGGTGTTTTGAGAACCAGGCATCCAGCAACACATTCGCAGGCCCCGTATCGAAACCGGTCACAGGCGTTTTCGAGTTGCTGGGCAGCCACGTCAGGTTGGCAAAACCGCCCAGATTCAAGATGAGCTGTTCGCCTTCCTGGCGCCCAAACAGCGCCTGATGAAAGGCTGGTGCCAGCGGTGCCGCCTGCCCGCCTGCTGCCAGATCGCGTCGTCGAAAATCAGCCACAACGGTGCAGCCGGTCAACTCAGCCAGCAGGCTAGGGTTATCCAATTGCAGTGTGTAAGCCGGGCCTCCATTATGGCCGTCTGGAGCGTGCTCAACGGTCTGCCCATGGCTGCCTACCGCCTGGATCTGTTCAGGCGAAAGTTGCTGTGCGGTTAGCAGGGCTTTCACCGCCTCGGCTTGCAGTCGGCAAAAGGCGTCCTCCGCGGCGGCCAGCTCGGCAAAGCTCACTTCTTGTGCATGACAAAGATGCAGCAGCTGTTCATGCAGCGTGTCAGGCATTTCGGCAGCCAGGGTGCCCAGCAGTTGTGGCGGTGTATCGCGGCCAATCGCCACCAGAGCGGCATCGATGCCGTCAAGGCTAGTGCCCGACATCAGGCCAATATAATAATGTGGTGCAGATTTCATAAGACGACCCATACAAAGCGCGTTAAGGCTCAACCAATATCCGTGAGCATGATAACATCGCCCACTATTTATTATTCGAACGCCAACAAGGCGATGCTTACGTGGAGATAAAGCAATGAGTGAGGTGGATCAGGCGCTAGCGTTGCTGTCGCGGGGGACGCACGAAATCCTGCTGGAGGAGGAGCTGCGCGAAAAGCTGGCCTCTGGCCGTACACTGCGTATCAAGGCAGGTTTCGATCCTACAGCCCCCGATCTACACCTAGGGCACAGCGTCCTGCTGACCAAGATGCGCCAGTTCCAGGATCTGGGGCACACCGTTATCTTCCTCATCGGGGATTTCACCGGTCGTATTGGAGATCCCACCGGTAAAAACGTGACTCGCAAACCGCTGACCGAAGCTGACGTTAAAGCCAATGCCGATACCTACAGGGAACAGGTATTTAAAATCCTTGATCCCGATAAAACCGAGGTACGCTTCAACGCTGAATGGTTTGGCGATCTAACCGCCGCCAAGATGATCGAGCTGGCAGCGCAAAGTACTGTTGCGCGTATGCTCGAGCGCGATGACTTTGAAAAACGCTACAAAGCCAACCAGTCGATCGCCATCCACGAATTTCTCTACCCGCTGGTACAGGGCTATGACTCGGTCGCGTTAGACGCGGATGTCGAATTAGGCGGTACTGACCAGAAGTTCAACCTGCTGATGGGGCGAGAGATCCAAAAGCATTTCGGTCAGGAGCCGCAGGTGGTGATCACCATGCCGCTACTTGAAGGTTTGGACGGTGTGCAGAAGATGTCCAAATCGCTGGGTAATTATGTTGGCGTCGATGAAACACCCGGCTCCATGTTCAATAAGCTGGTTTCCATGCCGGATACCTTGATCTGGCGCTATTTTGATTTACTGTCGCTGAAGTCCAACGAAGAAATCGAAGCGCTTAAGCAAAGCGTTGAGCAGGGTGCCAACCCACGCGATGTCAAAATGGCGTTGGCGCGTGAGCTGATAGCGCGCTACCACGGAGATGAAGCCGCGGCCAATGCACATAAATCTGCCGGCAACCAGTTGGCGGATGGTGAGTTGCCCGAAGATCTTCCCGAGGTTGAGGTTGATTTTGAAGGCAGTGACGATGCGCCGATTGCCGCTGTGCTAAACCGTTCGGAGTTAACCAAGAACAGTGCCCAGGCCAAAGACATGCTGAAAAATGGCAGCGTCAAAGTAGATGGCGAGGTTGTGGCGCAAGACGCCATGCTGTCCACCGGCAAGGCTTACGTTATCCAGGCAGGCAAGAAACGTTACGCCCGTGTGACACTGCGCTAATTTTTTCCGCACACCCCTTGCGTCCTCGTCAGCAAAGCCGTAAAGTACGCATCCGCTGCCGGGGACGCCCAGCGTTGCCAGCGGTGAATGAGGTGTAAAAACCTCGGTTTGTCAGTAGGTTAGGCAAATAGCAGGAAGGAAAGTTGAGTTAAACATTTCCTTCGCTTCTGCCAAACAATCGTTGACAAACACTGGAAAGTGCGTAGAATACGTCTTCCTCGCTTAGCAGCGGCCACGTCAGGTTTTGAGGCCCGCAAGCGAAACGCTCTTTAATAATGTGATCAGGTAATTCATGTGGGCGCTTGCCGATGAGGGTGATAAATCACCAACTATCAAGGCAAGCGGCTCGTCCAAGGTCTTCGGACCTTGAGAGAACGTTTGAAAACCTTGAGCCAAGTTTGATCCGCTTTTGTTACTTTCGGGTGACAAGTAAGGATCACAATGATTGTAAACTGAAGAGTTTGATCATGGCTCAGATTGAACGCTGGCGGCAGGCCTAACACATGCAAGTCGAGCGGTAACAGGTCCAGCTTGCTGGATGCTGACGAGCGGCGGACGGGTGAGTAACGCATAGGAATCTACCCGGTAGTGGGGGATAACCTGGGGAAACCCAGGCTAATACCGCATACGTCCTACGGGAGAAAGGGGGCTTMGGCTCCCGCTATTGGATGAGCCTATGCCGGATTAGCTGGTTGGTGAGGTAATGGCTCACCAAGGCGACGATCCGTAGCTGGTCTGAGAGGATGATCAGCCACATCGGGACTGAGACACGGCCCGAACTCCTACGGGAGGCAGCAGTGGGGAATATTGGACAATGGGGGCAACCCTGATCCAGCCATGCCGCGTGTGTGAAGAAGGCCCTCGGGTTGTAAAGCACTTTCAGCGAGGAAGAACGCCTGTCGGTTAATACCCGGCAGGAAAGACATCACTCGCAGAAGAAGCACCGGCTAACTCCGTGCCAGCAGCCGCGGTAATACGGAGGGTGCAAGCGTTAATCGGAATTACTGGGCGTAAAGCGCGCGTAGGTGGCTTGATAAGCCGGTTGTGAAAGCCCCGGGCTCAACCTGGGAACGGCATCCGGAACTATTAGGCTAGAGTGCAGGAGAGGAAGGTAGAATTCCCGGTGTAGCGGTGAAATGCGTAGAGATCGGGAGGAATACCAGTGGCGAAGGCGGCCTTCTGGACTGACACTGACACTGAGGTGCGAAAGCGTGGGTAGCAAACAGGATTAGATACCCTGGTAGTCCACGCCGTAAACGATGTCGACCAGCCGTTGGGTGCCTAGCGCACTTTGTGGCGAAGTTAACGCGATAAGTCGACCGCCTGGGGAGTACGGCCGCAAGGTTAAAACTCAAATGAATTGACGGGGGCCCGCACAAGCGGTGGAGCATGTGGTTTAATTCGATGCAACGCGAAGAACCTTACCTACCCTTGACATCCTGCGAACTTGTGAGAGATCACTTGGTGCCTTCGGGAGCGCAGAGACAGGTGCTGCATGGCTGTCGTCAGCTCGTGTTGTGAAATGTTGGGTTAAGTCCCGTAACGAGCGCAACCCTTGTCCCTATTTGCCAGCGATTCGGTCGGGAACTCTAGGGAGACTGCCGGTGACAAACCGGAGGAAGGTGGGGACGACGTCAAGTCATCATGGCCCTTACGGGTAGGGCTACACACGTGCTACAATGGCCGGTACAAAGGGCTGCGAGCTCGCGAGAGTCAGCGAATCCCTTAAAGCCGGTCTCAGTCCGGATCGGAGTCTGCAACTCGACTCCGTGAAGTCGGAATCGCTAGTAATCGTGCATCAGAATGGCACGGTGAATACGTTCCCGGGCCTTGTACACACCGCCCGTCACACCATGGGAGTGGACTGCACCAGAAGTGGTTAGCCTAACGTTGGAGGGCGATCACCACGGTGTGGTTCATGACTGGGGTGAAGTCGTAACAAGGTAGCCGTAGGGGAACCTGCGGCTGGATCACCTCCTTAAACGATGCATCATCCTCGCGGTAAGCGCTCACAATGAATTACCTGATCACGTGATAGAGCAAACGGTTTAAGCACGAACCCTCTTGGGTCTGTAGCTCAGTTGGTTAGAGCGCACCCCCTGACCTTAAATGGAAAGGAGGGTGAAGTCGGCCAGCCGATGCAGTAACGAGAGGTCGTTAGAAGCACGGGTCTGTAGCTCAGTTGGTTAGAGCGCACCCCTGATAAGGGTGAGGTCGGCAGTTCAAGTCTGCCCAGACCCA
>NZ_NBYR01000028.1:0-30906 GCF_002119345.1 Halomonas sp. CSM-2
GGCCAGCCCCTGGCTACTTGATGTTGAAGTCGCCAGTGAAGCTTGGCATTACGCAGAAAAGCTCTGCCAGCAACGCTTGGGATGGGTCTGCCAGCCACCGGCAGATCAAACCCTGCAAAGCATTGCTGACCACTTGCGGGCACTGTTTGTGATGGATGACCCGCACGGCGGAAAATCACTGATCAACCTTCAGCAGCCCGCCGTATGGACAGCCCTGCTCGCCAGCACGCCATCCAGTGTCTACTCACACTGGTTAAACCCGCTAGGCCAAGTCGCCACCCCCACGCCCCAGGGCCAGTGGTCTATTTGGCAGGCCGATGCGCCAGCGTCCCCTGCACCGGAATGCTGGCAGCTTACTGCTGATATGGAAGCGGCGTTGAACGAAAGCCAACAGGCGTGGTGGTTGAGTGAACATACAGAAGAAAAGCTCTCTACTTTGCCCGACCAATGGGTAAAACGCATAAGCAAATGCGCCCAATACGGCATAACCAAAGGCAGACATTTAGCAAGATTGCTTCCTGCTATTCAACAAGCCGACGAGGGTAGCTGGCATCGTATTGAATACACCTTGAGTGTCCCACGCCTATCGGCCAAACAGCGAATGACAGAAGTGGAGAAAATGTATGACAACCGATAGACCTGGGAGCCTACCTCCACCTCTTTTATTGCGTTCCCATGAACCTGAACCGTTTGAGGGCAGCGTTGAGCAAACCGCTGGTACGGTCTGCGAGGATAAGTGTTGGGCTGACATTATCTATATCACCGGCACGGGAGATTTCTGGCTATTGACCCAGGATGTTGCTGATGCGCTACACGAAGCCTCTGACGAATTGGCCGACTGGGTGCTTACCGAAGATCCAGAGCAACGCATGCGCCATTTGGCAGAAGATGCAGGCCTCATCGAGTGTTTTTTACCAGCTCGCCCGGAAAACTTTCTAGACGATAGTGAACGCCAAAGCGTCAAGGAAAAGCTGGAGCGTTTGGCCGAGCTGCTGAATGCGGATAGAACTGAAGAGGAAGAAGAAATTGATGCCGGCCAGCGGGTGAGTGAGTACCGTCCGCTCATGGAAAACGGCTGGATGTGGATTTCGCCGCTTCTTGTGTCTGGCTCGTATGCCTGGGATCGGCTGACTCGTCCTGAAGAAACACGCTTGATCTCGGAACTGCATACGCTTTATCAAACAGGCACCGAAAAAGCCAAAGAGGCAGGCTACATACTGGAGGGCGGTCGCTATTACGGCGCCTGGGAAGAAGAAATAGAGAAAGCGCTGGAAACTTATCGTCAATGCCGAGAGAAATTTATCCGCGAGATGGTTTCCGTCGACAACCCCGGTGAGTTCATCTCCGTGAGTGATGCGCTAACGGAATATCAAGCTTTCTTAGAAGATTGCGAATCCATGACGCCCAAGGACTCATCCCGTTGCGAGGTGATTGGGGAGTACTTCCAGGCGTCAGCCGAGCAATTAGACGCAGATGTCTCTGCGTACCAAATGAGCATACTCACCCTGGCAACCCTAGGCATCGCAACGCCTGAGTGGGCATTGGCCGATGTGACGACGACCAGTATGCAGGGGCGGCTCGAACCGGGTGTCAACGGTTTCGATTACTACAACCGTACGCTTAAACAAGCGGTTGATATTTTCAAAGATGTTGAGGATGAACTCTCCCAATGGGCCACGGCCACGGCTGGAAGATCTCAACTCCCCATGCACTTATTCGAGGAAGAGCGGACAGAGTTTCAACGCCTAACCAACCAACTAGATGCGCTCTATGAGGCCGCCGAGTACCAGGTAGCACGCATGGTTCCCCAGCGGGTGCTTTACTGGCAGGCGGATATAGAAGACCAGCGGCATGCGCTTGGCTACGAACGACAATCCATTGATGTATTGGTGCGCAATGACTTTCCGTTAAGGGAGTTTAGCTCCCCAATGGGACAGCGCTCTCTCAGCCATATCAGCTTGCGGCACTTAATGCGCGACATGCCCGATGCCGAACGAGCCACTTTAGAAAGGCACCTTGAGCAAGATGGCGTTCTGCCTGCCACGTTGTGGCAAGCCAACGAAACGGCCCTTTCCAGTTGGCTTGCCCGGCGAGGCTGCGAACGCATTTTGCGACACCCCGAATGGTTTGAAGAGCCGCTAGGTTTTTTCCTACCTGACCAACTGTATGCCTCTCTTTCGGCTCGGGGCCATACTGTCGAATCATTGCAAGATGAGGGGGCCAAAGCTGGCTGGAAAGAGACCCTCGAAAAAATCATTTTCACAGGCCCCAGCCGAGAAAAACTACGCCTGTTTGATGCCAGCGCCCAGGCGCAAATGCTCCGCTTGGTGGGCATGCCACATACTGAGTTAAATGAGGCATTAGGGGTTCACTTTGAAGAGCCCGTCACACTCATCGAACGCAACGCCACGTTGGAAGTGTTTGAGTTAGAAGAGACAAAAACAGCCTCAGAGGGGAACGCCTCAAGCAGCGCGAAGCAAAACAGTGAAGTGTTCACTCAGCGAAATATGGGGGGCCCTCACGATCAGAGTTGGCAAAGCACCCGTGATCCTAATGCTAGAGGAACGAAAGTCAGTGGAGGTGTTAATCAGCAGCTCTCCATCAAAGGCACGTACAACCTGGCACGTGGTGAAATCAGCTTGGGGACGTTTAACTTACCCGAAGAAGCCGACGCCCAGCCCTATCATGCCGTCTTGCAAGAAAACGACGGCGAACGACGCAACTTAGGTCGTTATTCCTTACAGGTAACCGCTGTCGCTAAAGGGTTTGCGGGTGCCTCACTCGCGCTTACCGCTCAAACGGGGCTGAGCTTTGACCATAAAGGCGTCAAAATAACCGGTACGGAATGGGCCAAGCGGGAAGCTGAAGGCGGCGCACTTAAGGCATTTGCCGGTGCTACTTTGGGGGTACAGACCGCCTGCTCGTTACGCTGGAAGCCGCCAATGGATATTACCCGCCAGCTACCTCAGCTGGCCGACCAGGATTGGCTATCCCTCAGCACCCAGCGAAACGACCTGGAGGCCTGGCGCTCACTGGGCAAAGCCTTATTGGGGCTGGAAGCCAACGGCGGTATTGGTGCCGAATTGGGTATGCGGTTGGGCCTTCATCAAGGCAAGTTTGTTGCTTATGTTCGCGCCAAACTGGTTGCCGGGGCAGGCGCTGGCGGACAACTCGCGATTGAATTAGACCCGCGGCAGCTTAATCTGTGGATGATGATGCTGAGCCAGGCTCTGCGCGACAATGACTACGGGTTTGTCGACTGGGTAGATGCTGATGCCTTTGAAGGCTTTAACCACCTCTCCTATCTGGCCACCACCACCCTGCTGGACGTTAGCCTACTGGCCGCCCGAGGCATCGACGGTATTAAGCGTCTTTACGAGCTAATGACCCAGAGCGACCGAGCGGTGATGGTGGCTTATGTATTTGTAAATGATCCTCGGCAAAAAGAAATGTGTTCCTGGGTGCAGCATCTCCCGCCGGAAGCGCTGGGGCCGCTACTGAATACACTGATCACCTCTCCCGGTTGGTTTTACCCTACCGTCGACATCGATGGAGATAAAATTGATAGAGGGCGGGCAATCGATCTACAGCAAATTGCGATTGCCAAGTGTTTAGAATGGCTGGAAGAAGGATATACCGCGTCCAGCCACTTCGATAGTGAAGCAGCTAAGCACCTGTTTGAACGGGCCGTGGCAAGAATGTCCCAAACAGGTCAGTTTGATAGCTACTCCTCTTGGGTGGAGGCCTACTGCCATAATCGCGAAGAGTTGGATGAGTTTATGCAGCGAAATGGTAGTGATGATCCACTTGCTTTAGAAGCAAAAGACAAATACGACCAAATATCTCGTCGATTAGGGAGTGATATTGAGGAATATCGTGAGACTTATTCCACGAGTCGTGGCACACGGGTTCGCTATCGTGAAAATTAAAAAGGTACTGTTCGTCATGTTATTTAAAAAAAGTGTGCTTGCTGCGCTATTAATATGGTCACTTAATAGCTGGGCGCTACCCGCCGATATCCAAGCCGCCAAAGATGAAGGCATGCGCTTATGGGGCATTTCGGAATGGATAGAAATGCAGCCTTATCTAGAGCAGTCCGCCGAAGCGGGTGATGTGGAATCAATGTACTACCTCGGTGAAGCCACGCGGTTATTAAGTCGAGGGTTAACCACTGAAGCTATGGAGTGGTACTTGAAGGCAGCCGAACAAGGCGACCCTTACGCTATGTTGCGACTGTTTCAAGGCGGTGCCTGTATTGCAGGCGATCGATGCCCTGAGGGCAGTGATGATTGGCGCGAAGCCGCATTGGACATCACCTTGCCCAAAGCCGAAGCCGGTGACCCGGAGGCTATGCTGGCGATGTACTACATCTACGCCAATCTCGATGCCTCTCGCTTGACCTCTGTTTACAATTTCCTGGGCATTCCCACCCGGGCAAGCAAGTGGCTAAAGCGGGCTGCCGAAGCGGGGCTTCCCGAAGCCCAAACCAGATTGGGGCGCCATATTATGAACGGACGAGGCTGGTATTTTACGAAAAGCCGCCGCCTGGACGCCGCTGAACGCTGGTTTAGCCGTGCGGCTGAGCAGGGTTATGTGCCGGCCATGGAGCAGATGGAACGCGTCAATCGAGAGCAACAAGACTTCGAGGCTAGCTGGCAATGGATGGTGCAAGCATCAGATAACGGAAGTTATAGTAACCGCTTTGGTTTAGGCTGGTGTTACCTTGATCCGTCCTACCCCCCTGATCAACGTTGTATCAATGAAGAAGATCCCATTAAAGGCTGGGCAATACTTTATGCCCTATCACATGAGCTGGATGGCGATAATGCTCCAAGCAGCCTGATGAGTCGAAACCAAGATAAGTTGGATGAAGCTGAACGTCAGGAGGCAGAGGCATTAGCAGAATCCGAATGGATAGGTCGGCAGCCACCTATCTCTAAATTTCCACGCCGCTTTGGTTTCTGAGTAGACCATGGCAAATGCAACGCGTCTGCTGTTCGTATTCTTACCCAGCAGTTAAGAGAGGAAGTTTCTTGATGAGTATTTTTGATGAGCTCAACACATCGCTGCAAGAAGCTGTAGAGATCCAAAAGGGTAAGACGAAAGCCAGCCGGGTGACTCGCCACGAAGTGGCGGATGTCAGAGCAATCAGGGCAAAATTGCATGTATCCCAAGCTGAGTTCGCCGACGCAATGGGCACGAGCCCGACTCGTCGGGCGATCAGGCTATCTACAAGCGTTTACCCTCGACGCCCATATCCTTGCTGATCGCGCAATAAATTGCGTTCCTACAGGGGGATCAGGCCATCCACCATCAATCACCTTGGTGTCTCAATACGCAGTAGCGTAGTACCTATCATTAAGAGAATGTATGCTTATTGCTCATATGGTTTCTCAGTGTGCCAAACTCAGCCATAAGCATCTTCAACAGCCAGTTCCAACATGATCACTAGGTAGCCATGCCATGAGATTGAGTGCTCACGAAATTCAGATCATCAAAGCATCGGTCAAGGCAGTTTTTGGGCCCCAGGCAGAGGTCTCGCTGTTCGGTTCAAGAACGGATGATAATGCTAAAGGCGGTGATATCGACCTGCTGGTGTCGGTTAATGATGTTGTTGAACACCCCGCATGGGACGCCGCGCAGTTGCAGGCAAAAATCATCAAGCAATTGGGTGACAGGAAAATAGACGTGCTTCTGGACGCACCCAATATGCCAAGAGTTGCTATTCATCAGGTTGCGAAGTCGCAAGGAATAGCGCTGTGAATTTATATCCAGAGAGCCAAGAAAGACTCAGGTTTCTGAGCCGTGTAGTCGATAAAGAAATCAAACATCTAAAATATGCAGACCATCAGGTTTTTGGTGGGCTGTTAACTTACGACGCTGTTGAAAATCTGGATAAAACCCCAGAACTAGCGATGAAAGTAGAAGCATTTGTCAGTCGATTTTGTCGTTTGCAAGATACCCTCGGAGATAAGCTGTTACCAGCGCTGCTATAAGCACTAGGCGAGCCAGATCGGGCGTTGCTTATTAACCTTGAAAAGGCAGAAAAGTACGGTTGGTTGGCATCCTCTGAGCAATGGATCGCCCTCAGGCAACTACGCAACCAGATGATCCACGAATATATTGAAGATACGCAGACCCTGTTTGATGCGCTTACCACAGCGCATAGCAACAAAGCAGTACTTGAACATTTTGCGGATAAGCTTGGAAAACAGGTGTCGGATCTGCTGTCGGGATAACACTAAGTCTAAGCGATCCAACCTATCTCCTGGATGTCGTCACAATCTATTCTGATCGCGCAATAAATTGCGCTCCTACAAAAAACCAGGCGCCTGCACACAACCCACGTAAGAGCTCGACTTTTCGGGCGATCAGGCCACCTACCAGCATCGTTCACTGCTTCTGCAAATGCGCGATGGGCACTTCCACCTGCTGCGGGCGGTTGAGCAGCGTGAGCAGCAGTAGGGCGCGGTCCTGGCCTTTCAGCTCGGTCAGTTGGGCCAGTTGGCCTTTGAAAGCCCCCTCGGTGACTTCTACGGCATCCCCCACATGAAAATACGCCTCCTGCTCGGTCTCTTTACCCACAAGGTGCTGGTATAGCGTATCCACAATATGCTCAGGCACCACGGCGGGCTGGTCGCCGAAGGTCACCAGCTTCAACACCCCCCGCGTGGAACGAATAGGGCGCCAGTTACTCGCTACCTGGTCTAACCTGATAAATAGGTAGTGCGGGAAGAGGGGCTCGGTGACCCATGCCAGCTTGCCACGGCGTTTTCGTTGCACCGCCAGCACCGGATGGAAGACATGATAGCCCTGGTTTTCCAGCTGCTCGGCAGCACGGAAAGACTCGCCCCCCTTACACTGAATAAGGTACCATTGCGCGCATTCCGCGTTGGCTTGGCTAGCATGAAGGCTCATGTCGCTCCTGGCGTTAGAATGAGTTGAAGCACAGGGTTTGATACCACTAGGGTCAACGGGCATTGTAACAAAAACGCAGCGACCCAACGCAGCGCAAATCAAGATCAGGGCAAGGGAAAGCGCCCGGAACAATCCCCGGGCGGTAGCGTGCCCGGACGCTTTATAAGACAGTCTGGTTCAGAAACGGAGCATCATGGAAGTAGCGGCGATATTTACCCTGATGGTGGTGGTTGCCACCTTAGCCGCCCTCGCGCTTACCCGCATTGCCCCCGACGCAATTCTGATGGCCGCCCTGGGATGCCTTGTCATCAGCGGCACGTTATCCCCCGTCCAAGCGCTACAAGGGTTTTCCAACCCCGGGGTAATTACCATTGCCACGCTCTACGTGGTGGCCGCAGGGCTAAAAGAAACCGGCGCCATTCAATGGCTCGCCCACCTTTTGCTGGGTCAGCCCTCAAGGCTTCGTCAGGCCCAACTGCGCGTGTTGTTACCCGCCGCCGGGCTGAGTGCGTTCATGAACAACACCACTGTGGTCGCGATGTTCATCCCTGCGATACAAGAGTGGGCCACCCGGCTGAAACTACCCCCGGGCAAGCTACTGCTACCGCTCAGCTACGCTGCGATTATCGGCGGTACCTGCACCCTGATAGGCACCAGCACCAACCTGGTGGTGGATGGCCTGCTGCAAACCGAGCGCGGTGTCAGTCTCTCGATGTTTTCCCTGGCGTGGGTCGGTGTACCGCTGGTGTTGATAGGCGGTACCTTTCTGTATTTTTTTACCAACCGCCTGCTACCGGAACGCCAGGGCGTGCTTGAGCAACTCGAACAGGCCCGCGAATACGTGGTGGATGTCGAGGTAGAAGCCAAAGGCCCCCTGGTGGGTAAAACCATCGCGGATGCTGGCCTAGGCAGCCTGGCCAACGGTTACCTCGCGGATATCGAGCGCAACGGCGAATTGCTCAACAACATCCCGCAAGAAACCACGCTGCAAGCGGGCGACATTCTAATGTTTATCGGCGCGCCGGAGTGCGCCCGCGAGCTACGCCGAATTCGGGGCCTGAAGCCCGCCAGCGGTGATATTCACAAGCTGGATATTGCCCACCACCGGCGCTGCCTGGTGGAAGCCGTCATCGGCCCGGATTTTGGCGGGCTAGGGCAGACCGTCAAGGCGGCGCGCTTTCGCTCCCGCTACCAGGCCGTAATACTGTCCATTTCACGCCACGGCAAAAGCGTCCCCGGCAAGCTGGGGGCGGCAACGCTACAAGTCGGTGATACCTTGCTACTGGAAACCACCCACGACTTTGTCGACCAGTACCGCTACCGCAAAGATTTTCTACTCGTCAGCAGCCTCAACGACTCCACACCGCCGGATTTTCGCAAAGCCCCCGTGGCGCTTGGCATATTGGGGAGCATGGTGATACTCAGCGCTACCGGGCTGCTGTCGATTCTGGAAGCCGCGCTGCTGGCGGGTGGCGGCATGGTCGCCACCCGCTGCGTGCCGGTCAGTAAAGCACGCCGCTATATCGACCTTTCCGTGCTCGTCGTGATTGCCGCTTCGTTCGCGCTTGGCGCCGGCATGACCGAAACCGGCGCTGCCGCCCAGGTTGCCCAATGGTTACTGCTGGCCGATGACCTTGCTCCCTGGGCCGCGCTGGCACTGGTTTACTTATTGACCGTGGCGTTCACCGAGCTGATTACTAACAACGCCGCCGCCGTGCTGATGTTTCCGATTGCCGTCTCGGTTGCGGATCAGCTAGGGGTCAACTTTCTACCCTTTGCCATCGCCATCATGTTTGCCGCCTCCGCCAGCTTCATGACCCCGCTGGGCTACCAGACTAACCTGATGGTCCTCGGCCCCGGCGGTTACCGTTTCAGCGACTATTTGCGTCTCGGTGCACCGCTCAGCGCGATTGTTGCCGTCACGGTGATTACCCTGGTGCCACTGGTATGGCCGTTTTAAATTGAAGAGGTAAGAGGCCTTTCTTCTTCCCTCTTCAATTTCCTTTCTCTATTCAAGGATCTTTTGTGACTGCTTTTATCTCGAATGAACGACGCGCCCGCCTTATCGAAGGCGTACATGCCGCCGGGCGTGAGGTCATGGCGGTTTATCAGCGTGATTTCTCCGTCGAGACCAAGGACGACCAGAGCCCGCTCACTGAAGCCGATATGGCCGCACATCACTCGCTGGTAGCGCTGCTGGAGAACCTGACCCCTGACGTACCGGTGCTTTCCGAAGAGTCTGCCGAGGTGCCTTTTGCCACTCGCCAGACCTGGGAGCGCTACTGGCTGGTCGACCCGTTGGACGGCACCAAAGAGTTCATCAACAAGAACGGTGAATTCACCCTCAATGTGGCGCTGATTGAAAACGGCGTGCCGGTGTTCGGCATCGTCTACGCCCCGGTGCTGCAAACCACCTGGGTAGGGCAAGTAGGCGGAGAGGTATTCAAGATCGCCCAGGGCATTTACATCAATATTCAGGTACGCGAACTGCCAGACCCCGAAGAGTCGCCCTGGAAAGTGGTCGGCAGCCGACGCCACGGTGCCGAAATCTTTGAAGCCTTCTGCAGCGGGCTACCTGCCCATGAGTGCGTCTCGATGGGTAGCTCGATCAAGCTGTGCCTGGTGGCGGAGGGCAACGCGGACCTCTACCCGCGCCTGGCCCCCACCAGTGAATGGGACACTGCCGCCGCCCAGGCCATCGTCACCGCCGCCGGTGGCGAGGTGCTCAATGCCGAAAACCTGGAGCCGCTTCGCTGCAACCAGCAGGAAAGCGTGCTCAACCCGTATTTCATCGTATGCGGCCAACGCGACAGACGTTGGGAAGAAGCGCTAAAAAAAGCGACTGCCTTGTAGGAGCCCAATTCATTGGGCGATTAAACCATCTACAAGGATTCACTCTAGACGACACCGGCTTAGTGCTTATCAATATTCTTCGCCATTCACAAGTATATGAGAGCTCGGCTAGAAACATTTTTGGTAACTTAATTGAAGCGATTTCATAAAGTAGTCATATATCTTTAAGTCAAAAGGGAAATACATGAGTCATAAAAAAAAGTTAATTGATATTTTTATTAACAAAAAAGCAAATGTCGGGGTGGTAGGTTTAGGTTATGTTGGTTTGCCTCTAACGTTACGATATAACGATGTAGGCTTTAAGGTTATTGGAATAGATATAGATAAGGATAAAGTTGATACATTAAATGCTGGCGAGAGTTATATAGATCATATACCTGCAGAAAAGATAAAGAAAGCTTGTGATGCAGGGTTTGAAGCCACAACGGATTTTAGTCGAATTTCAGAGCTAGATGCTATTATATTATGTGTGCCAACGCCTCTTAATAAATACAGAGAGCCGGATATTAGTTATGTTATTGATACTGTAGAAGCATTGGTGCCATATTTAAAAAAAGGCCAAGTTGTTTCGCTTGAAAGCACAACTTACCCTGGTACAACTGAAGAGGAGTTGCTACCAAGGATACAAGGAAATGGGCTTAAAGTTGGTGAAGATATATTTCTTGTATACTCTCCTGAACGTGAAGATCCAGGTAATCCTGATTATGAAACACGCACTATCCCTAAAATAGTGGGTGGTCAGACGGTCACTTGTAAAGAAGTAGGTGTGGCGCTATATGAGCAAGCAGTTGATAAAGTTGTGGCTCTAAGCTCAGCTAAAGCAGCAGAAATGACCAAGCTTCTAGAAAATATTCATCGCGCAGTAAATATTGGCTTGGTAAATGAAATGAAGATTGTGGCTGATAAAATGGGTATTGATATTTTTGAAGTTGTGGATGCAGCTGCAACTAAACCTTTTGGGTTTACACCCTATTATCCAGGCCCAGGGTTGGGTGGGCACTGTATACCGATTGATCCTTTTTATCTAACTTGGAAAGCGCGGGAATATGGCATCCACACTCGTTTTATAGAGCTCTCAGGTGAGGTTAATCGTGCTATGCCATATTATGTGGTCGATAAGCTTGTGGGAGGAATGAATGATGTGGGTAAACCATTAAAAGATAGCCATATACTTGTGCTAGGAATCGCATACAAGAAAAATGTAGGAGACGTTCGTGAGTCTCCTTCGGTTACAATTATGGAATTACTAAGAGATAAAAAAGCAAATGTCGCTTACTCTGATCCTTATTTCCCAGCTTTTCCTAAGATGAGAAATCATTTTTTTGATTTAACCAGTGTTCCATTAACTAAAGAAAACTTGAAAAAATTTGATGCAATAATTTTGGCTACTGAACATGACACTTTTGATTTGAAGTTCTTGCAGGAAAATGCAAAATTAATTGTTGATGCTAGAGGAAAATATAGAAATAATGAGAAGAATGTAATTAGGGCATAGTATATTTATTTGAATCTTTTATGAAAATATTGCATATATGTTCTTATTATGTTGGCTCTCTTGTCTATAAAAAGCTTTTCGAGAGCTTGGATTCAGAAGGGCGTGTAAATAAACAGTATGTATTGGTGCCAGTGAGAACGCATTACCATGAAGGTAAAAATCAAAGTGCCAAAACTCAAGTTAAGTTTATCTATGATAAGTGTCTAAATAAGTTCACCCGGATATCTTTCCTTTATAAACTGCTACGGCTGGTCTCAAGTTTTCAACGTAACCCTAAACGAGCTGAGATGCTTCAGGGGTGCAATATTATCCACGCTCATACACTGTACTCAGATGGCTATCTAGCTTACTGGTTGAACCGTAAATATAAAATACCTTATGTACTGAGCGTTCGCACTACGGATGTAAGTGTCTTTGAACGCTTTCTTCCTCATTGGCGGTGTATGACTCGGCGAGTCATAGCTAATGCACAGTGTCTTATCTTCATTTCACCTGCACATAAGGAAGCGATCGAAGAAAGGTATGCAAACTACTTGCCAAGGACTCTGCTGGTTACCAATGGCTTGGATGAATATTGGATTAGTAATGCCATCCGTAGTCCAGCTCCAGAGAGGTCGAAAGTACGAAGTGGTATCTATATTGGCGAAATCAACGCCAATAAAAATATCAAGCGCGCTATTCTAGCGTTCTTTCAAGCAGCCGATGACAGCGACGCAACCTTTACCGTACTTGGTGGTGAATACTCAACTTTCTCTGCTATCTACGGTGAGCTTCCCGAGATGTTACGGTCTCGCGTAGATTTCATTTCTCGAACAGACGACAAGCAGCGTATCAAAGAGTTATTGAGACAACATCAAGTGTTAATTATGCCATCGTTCATGGAAACTTTCGGCCTTACCTACCTTGAGGCGATCAGCCAATGCGTACCTGTGGTATTTAGTCATGGACAGGGCATTGATGGGCTTTATCCCGAAGGAATGGTGGGGTTCTCCTGTGACCCGAGGCGGGAAAAAAGCATCGCTGCTGCCATTCTTAATGTTTTTAAGCATTTCCCAGAAGGCCTAATCTTTGAGAGCAAAAACCCAGCAGAAGATTATTCCTGGCAGTCACGTGCGCAAATTTTAATGAAAAATGCATACTGATATGAAGATTCTTTATCTACATCAATACTTTGCGACACCTGATAACTCGGGGGGAGTGCGCTCCTATCAATTCGGTAAGCGTCTTGCTGAAGCTGGACACTCTGTTGATCTCGTTACATCGACGGCGTTCTTTCCGGTAGCCCGCAAATCATGGTTTCAATTAGTTAGTCAGCATAATATCGATGGGATAAAAGTACATGCCATTCATATAGAGTATGTGAACCAGATGAGTTTTTTGCGGCGAATCATTGCTTTTTTATTATTTATGATAGTCTCATCTCTATATGTTATGAAATTGCGTAGGCATGATCTTATTTATGCATCCAGTACTCCGTTGACTATTGCTGTACCTGCATTGATATATAAAGTGTTTAGGCGTGTTCCTATGGTTTTTGAAGTTCGAGACCTATGGCCTGATATTCCAGTTGAGCTGGGCATCATAAAATCTAAGTTACTAATCAAAGCTCTTTATTGGTTTGAGCGCTATGTTTACAAAGCTTCAAAAAAAATTGTGGTACTGTCTACAGGCATGTACGACGAACTAATTAAAAAAGGGGTAAAAAATGAAAAAGTCGTCGTGGTACCTAATGCCTGTGACATCATGGAGTTTTCCAAAGTGGGAAGCTCAGATGTAGCTGAACAGCTCTTCAACCAGCACGGCCAAGTTAGGCTATGCATCTATGCCGGTACATTCGGCTACGTCAACAATCTGGACTACGTGCTGGATATTGCAGTTCATCTAAAAGATCTAGATGGAAAAGTTAAATTTATCTTGATTGGAGACGGTCAGGAAAAGCCGCACCTCCAGCGTAGAGTAGAGGATGAAGGTCTCGCCGAACAAGTTGTCATCTTGCCCGCTATGAGCAAGGCCCAATTGATTCCTTATCTCAAAGCTTCTGACGCCTGCCTATCAGTAGTGAGGGATATACCCGCGCTTTACAATAACTCAGCAAATAAGTTCTTCGACGCATTGGCTGCCGGTAAACCTATCATCATCAACCACGGTGGTTGGCAAGCAGACGTGATCAACAATAACAGGATTGGTCTGGTCCTATGCAGAAACCCAGAAAAGAGCGCTCGGAAGCTGATCGACTTCATGGCTAGAATTCAAGATATAGACGCAGAATATATATTAAATGTAGCTCGTGAAAATTACTCGAGAGATAAACTTTTTACAAAACTATGTTGTGATGCATTATACCCTGCCGCTCAATTATGATGATAAAGAGCTGCATTTATTATGTGAGACAAGATAAGTGTGGTGAAGTGTGATTGGCAAATATAGCCAGAAGGAATAAAACAGAATGCAAAAAATCACAGTGTTTACCAGTACGCGGGCAGAATACGGACTTTTGTACTGGCTTATCAAAGAATTTCATGAAAGTTTAGACTTTGAATTACAGTTAGTTGTAGCGGGAACACATCTTTCTCATGAGTATGGTTATACAGTCAACGATATTATTGCAGATGGTTTTACCCCAAATGAATGTATCTCAACGCTTATAGCTGATGACTCTCCTCAAGCTATCACACGCTCCTCAGCCATGTTGGCTATGGTCATGGGTGACTATTTTGCACGTGAGAACCCTGATTACCTCATAGTTCTGGGTGATCGGATAGAGCTGATGGCTGTGTGTGAAGCGGCTGTAATAGCCAAGGTTCCCATCGTCCACTTACACGGAGGTGAGATAACTGAAGGTGCTGTTGATGATAAAGTTCGCCATGCGATCAGTAAATTAGCAAGCCTCCATTTTACATCTACAGAAGCCTATCGTCGCCGTGTAATACAAATGGGTGAGCATCCAGAAAGAGTATATAACTGCGGTGCGCTTGGGCTTGAATCAATAGCTCGTAAAGACACCGTAGAACGTAAAGAAATGTCAGAAGAAGTTGGTATAAATGTCGATGAAAAATATTTCCTGATTGTCTATCATCCCGAAACACATAAGAAACATGAAAATATAGGGCCGCTTCTTAAAGCAATAGAAGACTTCCCTGATTATAAAAAATTAATCATATACCCAAACTCGGACATGATGAGTCGAGAAATTATTGAAGCTATTCAAGCGTTTGCAGTTCGATATCCTGAGAATGTGTCGCTTATCAGATCATTGCAACGTGATATATACTTATCGCTGATGAAACATTGTGAGTTATATCTCGGCAACTCTTCGTCTGGAATTATCGAAATGCCTAGTTTCAAGCGACCCATCATTAATATTGGTGACAGGCAAAGAGGTCGTATTCGTTCTACAGTAACATTGGATGTTGACCTTGATTACCATCAAATTTCAGACGCGATTCGAACAGCATTGTCAAACGAACATCAAGAAGAAGTAACGCATATTGACAACCCATACCAAGGCAGTGCACCGTCAAGTTTTATAGCTGATATCCTGCGAACTGCAAATGAGAAACTTAGTACTCAAAAAACATTCTTAGATTTGGACTTTAATTTATGAGCACCTATATAATTGCAGAGGTTGGAGTTAACCACAATGGATCAGTGAAACTCGCAAAAGACTTAATACGTGTGGCAAGCGAGTGTGGAGCTGATGCAGTTAAATTTCAAACATTTGTAACGGATAAACTAGTAACAAGTTATGCTAAAAAAGCAAACTACCAAAACGAAAACGATGCTAGTTCATCTTCACAGGCCGATATGCTCCGAAGGCTTGAGTTAAGTTACGATGATTATATAATTATTAAGCAGGAGTGCGAAAAATATAATATCGACTTTATGACAACATGCTTTGACAGTGATTCACTTGATTTTATTGTCAAGACGACAGCACCAAAGTTATTAAAGATCGGCTCTGGTGATCTTACTAATCTTCCATTTTTAATTGAGCATGCCCGAACAGGAGCTAGCATCATCATCTCCACCGGAATGGCCATGTTGTCTGAAGTAGAAGATGCACTTGCAGCGTTGGCTTTCGCATACCAGACAGAACCAGGTACAAATCCAGCGAGTTATCGTTGGCTAAAAAATAATTACTTTACAGCCGAGTCCATTGAGCAACTGAAAGAGAAAGTCACTATTCTTCACTGCGTTACAGACTATCCAGCGCAAGCACAGGACTTAAACCTTAGTGCCATCCGTCAGCTGCGAGAAGTTTATGGCTTGAATGTGGGCTATTCGGATCATTCGACAGGTATTGAAGCATGCTGTGCAGCCGTTGCTTTGGGTGCAACCTGTTTGGAAAAGCATATCACTTTAGATCGAAGCATGCCTGGGCCTGATCACGCGGCATCCTCTACGCCCGAGGAGTTTAAACATTTCATTGATGCTATTCGTAATCTAGACAAAGCACTGCTACCGAAAGTAAAGGCTCCTTCCCCGCGCGAGCAGGCAAACCTTGAAGTAGCTCGCAAGTATCTCGTTGCTGCTAAAGAGATTGCTGAAGGAGAGTCGTTCACTACAGATAATGTCGCAATCAAGCGTTCTGCAACAGGACTAATGCCAAATCAGTATTGGGATATACTTGGTCAGCTAGCGCAGAAAACATACAGCGAGGGAGAAAGCATCTGATGGCTGCTCCACGCAAACGTTATTTGGTGGTCATTCCTGCCCGTGGTGGAAGCAAACGACTCCCCGGCAAGAATTTGATGAAAATTGGTGATGACTCCTTGATTGGGTGCGCGATTTTATGTGCCAAGGATGCAGGCATTGTCGGTGATATTGCGGTAAGCACCGATGATCAAAGTATAGCGACAGAGGCAATGCGCTATGGGCCATATGTACCTTTCATGAGGCCCAAGCAGCTAGCTACAGACGAAGCTAAGACGATAGATGTTGTCGACCATGCAATTAAGTGGTTTGCGAGCAGGGGAAACCACTATGATGCTTTAGTCGTTTTACAGCCCACATCACCATTACGAACGGCAAAGGATCTTCGAGAAGCAGTTGAATTGTTCGAGCAACGAGAGGCTGATGCTGTCGTATCAGTATGTATGCTTGAACATCCTCTTCAATGGTGTGCTGAGCTCGGACCAAACGGAAGCATGGAAAAATTTGGAGAGACTCATAATTCGCAGATGCGGTCCCAAGAGCTAACGCATCATTACCGCCTTAATGGAGCTATATATATTTACGATATAACGTCATTAAGAGCGAAGGGTAGGTTCTATTTTAATGATAATACCTTTGCCTATGAAATGGATGAAGTGTCTTCTGTAGATATCGATACTCACCATGATTATTTGATGGCTGAATATTTTTATTCTATAAGATAGAGGTTATTATGATAAATGTATTACTTGTCGGCGCTGGAAATCTAGGTCGGCGACATTTACAGAGCATGAAAAATAGTGTTGAACCTTTAAATATTTTTGTGGTTGAACCATTTGAAGCAGCTAGAGAGCAGGCTGAGAAGATATTTCGAGAAACGAAGAGTGATACAGTAGAGAAAGTTGTAAGCTTTCATAGATCATTAGAAAAAATAGATAGAACAATTGACATTGTAATCGATGCGACTCCTGCAAGTGGACGTTTGGATATACTTAAACAGGTGCTGGCATTAGGAGCGAAAGATCTATTGCTGGAAAAAGTGGCGTTTAATGCTGTGCCTGATATTGAAGAGGCTAGCGTATTAATAGAGAAATACAATGCGCGAGCCTGGGTTAATTGCCCTCGACGGCTTAACCCATTTTATATTCAATTACGTGAGACACTTGAAAGCTCAAAAATTGAACGCTTTGAAGTAGTAGGTGAAAACTTTGGAATGGCCTGTAATGCTATTCATTTCATTGACTTGTTTGCATTCTTAGCTAAAAAAGCAAACTATCATATCTCCTTAGATAAGGTAAGTGAGATATTGCCAAGTAAACGTAATAATTACATCGAGTTTTTTGGCGAAATTACAGGTACATTTGAATCTGGCCCAGAGTTCGAACTTGCTTGTCAGCAATCTTCTAATGAGGTGGGATTTAAGATCAGAATTGTTACACTTGATGAAGAATACGTGATTGATGAGATAGCTGGAAATGTTGAGATTATAAAGAAAGATGGAGGCAAAGAAGTTAATAGTTTCCGTCAGCCATACCAGAGTGAGCTGACAGCGGGCCTTATAGATGAAATCATTTCTAAACAAATGTGTGGATTAACAGAATTCTCAGAGTCGATGGCCTTACATCGTCCGTTTATTAGTGAAGCTTATTCATTATATGCTTCGAAGAACGAAAAAAACTCTTTAAAGATGGTGCCAATCACATGAAAAATAACGTTTTGATCGTTGGTAGTGGTGCAATGGCTAAAGAATATACTAAAGTACTGCAGGCCATGAATACACCATTGACAGTAGTTGGACGGAGCGTCAGCGGCGCACAAGCGTTCGAAAAAGAGACCGGAATACCTGTTCTTGCTGGAGGGCTAGAAGCTAATATTACCAATCTTGATTTTTCAAGTTTTTCACACTGTATTGTCGCTACTAACGTATCTCAGTTGTTCTCGAATGTTTGCAGCCTGCTAAAAGCTGGTGCTAAAAAGATTTTAGTTGAAAAGCCTTTTGTTCTAGACAATGAGCAATTGAAAACTGCATGTCGCCTGGCTAAAGAAAATACTGCCGATGTCTTCATTGCGTATAATCGCCGTTTCTTTAGTTCAGTGATTAAGGCTCGTGAAATTATTGCTGAGGATGGCGGCCTGGAGATGGTTAAGTTCGATTTTACCGAGCGGAGCCACATTATTGAAGGGTTAGACAAAGACCCTTATGAGAAGGCTCGTTGGTTATTAGCCAATTCTACTCATGTTATTGATCTTGCGTTTTATTTTACAGGTACTCCCGAAAAGCTAACTGCCTATCAATCGGGTAGCTTGGATTGGCACCCTAGTGCGATGGTATTTACAGGCGCAGGTATCAGCAAAGCAGGTATACTTTTCTCGTATGGTTCTGACTGGGGTTCTGCAGGACGTTGGGGGCTGGAGTTGTTTACGCCGCTTCGTAAATTACGCCTATGTCCCATGGAGAAGTTGCTGGAAACTAGAAAAGGTACGATAGATGAGTATGAAATTGAGCTTGATGATGATCTAGAAAAAAAATTCAAGCCAGGCTTGCATCAACAGACAGACAACTTCCTATTAGGGGTAACAGAAGGTCTTTGCTCACTTGGTGAGTTACAAGGTAGATTTAAGTATTACTGCGAAATAGCAGGTTATCAAAAGAATGCCTAATCTATACAAAAGCAAGCTAACCACTGTCCTGGTTAGATTTGTAAAAACGGCACCTTTGCTTGTTTTCGCAAGTATAGGGTTCCGTTTATTATTTATTCTTCTACAAGTAGCCTCTATATGGTTTGTTTTTGGGTGGATAGGCGGTAGTGTAAATCCTTTTATTATGAAATTAGTAGGCATGCCAGTAGGATCTTACGTATACCCATGTATTGGTGCGCTCGGATTTATAGGATCTACCTTTTTTCTACTTATCGGAAAAATATGCTCACTCAAAGCAACATTTAAATTTGAGAACTATATAGTTAAAAACAACATCAACATGAAGTCTTCTGTTACAAAGGGGGATCTTAAAAATTTAGTCAAACTGATGATTTCTGTTATAGATGTGATGGTGCCAATTAGCTTAATCGTTGCGGTTTCAGCTCTATGGGTATTTATAACACCATATATGCTGATATTGATTTTTCTAATGCTATGCTTGGGGATATGGTTAATTAGAAAAGGTGTCGGTTTCTCAGCTAAACGATATAAAACAACACCAACGCGCAAAAATATCGACAGCTATGTAGGTAGTGATGAGCATATAGGTTTTTATAAAATGCTTCTTTTGCCAAATTATATAATGTTAGCGTCGATGAGTATAATTGCTGTTGCGATAGTGTCTAGTCTTATCGCCACCAAGATATATTTTTCATCTTATGGAGAGCAGATTGGATATATGGCCATACTTACAGGTGTAGCTTTTTTACAAATGAGGTCTTTTTCAACCATTATTGTTAGGGCAGGCGCATATAATAAAAGTTTATCCCTAATCTATAATGCCGTGTTTTCTAAAAAGGTTTCAAAATGAAACGGATTTTTGTGCTGGGTCCACTTAGTGCAAAATCTGCTTGGCAGTTGGAAAATTTAAAAGCCGATTGTATTTATTATTTCTCTGACAATAAAATACTTTCTTCAGAAGGTTCTGTTTCTTATCATTGCCTTCCAAATCCACAACTAAACCCTAAAATAGAATCAGCTATCGTTGAATCTGCTATTGAAAGAATTATTCAGTATATGGATATGCATCTTAATGACGCTGCCATAATGCGGCGAGCGTTGCGTTTATCTGAAATTCGGATAGAAGCTAGATGTTACCTTAATGCTATTGAATTTATAAAGCAAAATAATATATGTACTGACAGAAGTGAGGAAAGTGTTTTTTTGATATCCTACTACCTCCTTTCATCGGATGTAGAGAGGCTTGATGAATTTAATATTGATTGGCTCCAAGTGCCAAATACTCGGTTCGTTGGGCTAATCCCGGGCTTCAGGTATCTTTTGTATTTCCTTAGAGTTATTAATGCTAATAGTTTTTTTAAAAAAAGGAAATATTTTAAATGACTTTTTTGAGTAGATTTTTCAGCCATGTTTCGATTAAATCCATTAAACATAAAAATATAGCTCCAGTTTTCCTTAATATACTAATGACTGAAGTGCGACCTGTAAGTGCCCATCAAAAATTAAAAAGCTTTTATACTATTATTGATCAGTGCTTGGACAATAACAACAAGGTGAATGTGGTTATTATCCTTGGCAAAAAGGACAATAAAGATGCGATTGTAGCCTACAAAGAATCTTTAGATCACTATTTGAAGATTGAAGGATTTAATTTAGTTTTTGTAAAGCCAACGGCTTGGAGTTTTGATAGATTGTATATTTTCATACTCATGACTATATATTTTACAAAGATTAAAGGTTCTTTTGAGCAACGATTTAATTTCGCCTGTTTATTTTCAATCTCGCATAGACGAATAAAATTCTTTCGTAAAATCTATAGTTTTTTTCCATGCGATAATTGGTTGGGGCTTACAGGTGGTATCGAACTGCCTGTATTTCAATCTAAGCAAGAAAATGAAACAAGGCAATGCATAATCAATGCATTACAATTTGGTCAAGCTTCTGATGATCAACAGCATTTCTCAGGATATAGAGTCAACACTTTATTTGTTTATGACTCCTATAGTAAAAAGATTTTTCAAAATCTTAGCATGAGTGTTAAAAACATAGTTGTATCAGGTTCACCTGAATTTGAATACCAATCAAAGTTTATTTGCAATAATAAGTTACTTGAAGAAGATAAATTAAATATTGTCTTTATTGATCAACCCGTTAAACAACGTGGTGAGTACTCAGAGAATTTTTTACAAAAGTTCTATTATTTTTTGCAACTCATCAACAAAGATCCAGATGTTAATATTGAAGTGAAGCTTCATCCACGTGGCTCGGCTTTTAATGATCATGCTTGGACTGATTTTAATATTACAAATAATTTTAGCAATTCGTTTTCAAGAGCTCATGTTGCTATAGGGTTTTTTTCAAACTTATGTGACTTTGCCTTAGTAGAAAAACGTATTGCTTTTTACGTTGGAAGTGAATATATACTGAATAAAGCTAAGCGCGACTGGGTAATTGATAATGGCGGATACTTTGTCGACGATGTTGAGATTTTATTAAAAAAAGTTATTTATTTGAAATCTCAGCATTCCAAATTAGGAGAGCAGATATTGATTGATAGAATACCAATATCCAAATCACCTTCTGCAATTATTTATGAAAAAATGGTCGGTTACAATGACACCAAAACAGTCTCTTGATTGGTTAAGAAGGTTCGAATTATCTTATAGTAATGTTAACCATCGATTTTGCAACGTCGATTGTTGGCCTATTGTCAGAAATACAATACTTTCTAAGATCAACGCTGCGAGTAGTGCATCTGAAGCTCCAAAAAAAAATAATTTTCGCTTTAGATCTTTATGTGTGATGATTTGGTGCTCTTTGAAGTCTCTAGCAACGCTCTTCAAAACTAAGAATGCTGACATATTTATTTTGAGTGATAACAAATTCTCAGAAAAAATTGAAAATAATTTGTATTTAAACGATGCACATGCTATTTCAGATTTAGCTGAGTCTAAAGGGGAATCTTCATTGATTGCCTTGCAAGGTAAATATATTGATTCAAGGATTGTCAAAAGGAATAGATGTGTTTCGATATATATAATAATTGTTATATCAGCTTTTATCTCTAGACTAAGCTTTTTGTTTTTCTTATTCCCCGCACTTATTAAATATATAAATAATATTACAAAAAGTCTGAATGCTCATTTTGTATCGTCTGATTATGGTGATTATCATGTTGAAGAAAAACAACTTCTTAGAAATATAATTTTTTGCATAGTTGCTTCAACATTATTTTCTCTAATTCTTAAAAGAATTAACCCTAGCAGAACTTATGTGGTTTGCTATTATTCATTGATAGGCATGGCTTTTTGTTCTGCTTGCAACCGTTTAGAGATTCCTGTATCAGATTTACAACATGGAGTTTCTGGCCGCAATATGCGAGCTTACAGTAATTGGAATAACTGTCCAGAATATGGATATACAACTCTTCCTAAATACTTTCTGACTTGGACCAGGTATGATACTAAAGCAATTAATGATACTTTGAACGATAGGAATGGTTTTCACTGTGCTATCACAAGTGGTCACATTTGGGAGATTTTTAAAGAGAAATTTGGCCTTGACTTGCTAGTTAGAGATGAATGGTCAGAGTTTCTTTCAGTACTTACCCATTATAAGCGAAAAATTGTTGTGACTCTGCAGTCATCTTCTATCCCTGAAAATATTTTTAATATCATTAATGACTGCGGTTCAGATTGTTGCTTTTTAATTAGAGCGCATCCAAATTTTAGTACAGGGTTTGAGATGGAACAACTTTTAAAGCTTGAGAGTGATTATGCTAACGTTTTAGTCTCAAAGCCAACTCAGGTTCCAATTCAACTTTTGATGTCTATTGCAGATGTAAATATTACAGGCTGGTCTGCCTCTGTTTATGATGCTTATTTTGAAGGTGTGCGTTCTATAGTTGTTACTAAATTCGGACTTGACTATTTTTCTGATTTTATAGATGATTTTTTTGTTGTTTATACTGAAGATGTTGAAAAAATAAAGAAATATGCACTGAATTTGACTGTTTTTACACCTCTTGTTGATAAAGAAATTGATGATCTTTTAGACTTTTTATAATTTTATTTTCCATAGGTTTTGTCAAATGATAAACTATATTTTTATGCTTGTTATCAAACTTTCACCACTACCAGTTAAGCGATTCCTAGTTCGCTTTTATTGGAAAATTGTTTCTGTACTGAATATTTTAGGTGGAAAAGTTGTTTTTTTCGGGCTGGCAGCTAAAAAGTTAGAGGCTGCTGCTGTTCACTATAGCCCAAATAATCGATTTGATGAGGTGGTTAGAGAACCCACCTTACTCAATAAAGAACTAGGTTCACATGTTGGTAATGTTAAAATTGTCGATTTAAAACACTTCTATTCTTTAAAAGAAAACGTATTAATATTTGTCGAAAGGTCTGCTGAAAATAATTTTAGTTATCAAAAATTAGCGTACTTATCTACTTTTAAAAATTATCATATTATATTTAGGTCCAAAAAAGATTATTTAGAATTTTTTGATTTTTTTGTCATGGAATATGGTCAGGTACATTTCTCCTCCTCTCGTGTTTTGTATATTCCCACAATCGACCCTTCTCTTGATGAACTTGTTTATTCTCAGTCAGATGATTTATCTCAAAAGTTTCTTGATGCTTTAGAACGCACTTTATCTGATCGTCCTGAGTTCAATAAATTTTCTAAATATATAAACTCTTTACAAGTTGGCATATCTGATCGGCTAGTAAGTTGGGTTAGAGTATCTCAGTTTGTTTTGAAGTTTATTGAAGAAAATGCCATCCAGGAGTTCTATGTTTTTGGTAATAGAGTTATAGATAGCAATTTATTAGCTTTTCTTGCTCAAAGCAATAATGAAGTTACTTGTGGTTTCTTGAAAAATGTTACTAGTAAAAAGCTTAAAAAATTATCTAGCGTAAAAGTTGAGTATGTTATCAGTCGGAACTGGAGCCATTCAGATCGACTTACAACCACAAAGTACCACATTGAAGGTCGCTGTAATCTTGATGAAGATGTTCTGATGTTTATTGGTAATTTAAGTGATCCAATGTACCGTGAGACCCTTCAACCTGTCTTAAACTACTTTTCACAAAAAAACGATAAAAAAATTCTTACTTTGCTGCTTAATTCTGAAGATTTTCGCAACAGTGTTGATGCTGGTAAAAAGGTACATAACTATATATTCCCGTCTATCGAAAGAGAGGATATGCCTAGCATTAATGAATTTAATCACTGCTTTGATGATGCTATAGATGAGCTATTACTTTCTGAGTTTTCTCATTGTTCTAATTCGGGCTTGCTTGCTTTATATGTTTTTTTAAATTCTAGAAACGCTTTACATAGAGTTATAAGAGATTGTTACGGACTTATGATAGAGCTAGATAAGGTAACTTCAAAATCTAGCCTTGTTGCTCTTGTTTCTAATCCTGGAAGAATTTGGCCATCTCAATTTATGGTTGGTTATTTGAATAACACACCATCATTTGATATACAAAGTGGTACCTTTTCAAGGTCTGCTCGTTTTAAAAAGCCGGGCTCTCAATATGTACTTTCTGTCGATGATTTTTCTAAATCAGTCTATGTTGATTATTTGGGTGTGGATTCATCAAATGTTGAGGTGGTGGGTGCTCCTAGGATAGATGCCCGCTTGGCTAACATTAGAGAGTACAGTCAGGAGAAAAGTCGTGATACCATAGCCGTCTGTGAACCAAGTTTTAATATTTTGTGTTTAGCAACCCAACCTTACGATATTGGTTTGATGACTTCAATGGTACGTGAGGCCTGTCATTTTATAAAGTCTAACGATGATTGGTTTCTATTAGTAAGCATGCACCCAAATGAAAGTAATGCATTTGAGAGCTCATACAAAGAGGTTTTGTATGCCTTGAATTGTTCGTCTCGTGCCATTATTTCTCGAGATAATATATATCATAACCTTAATGCTTCTGATGCCGTAGCTACTTTTTTTAGCACTGCAGGTCTTGAAGCTTTTTGTTTGAATAAGCCCGTTTTAGCATATAGGCCTTTATCTTATCCTGTAGTACCATTCGATCTTTGTGCGTTAGGTGTAGCACGATCTTTTGTCAACTCTTTAGATTTGTATAATTTATTGAATTCTACGCATTATTTTGGTGTTCAGTCAGAAGGACTAAAACGTTTAAGAGATTCGGGCTCTGTTGAACGCATATATAATTTTGTGATGGATCATATAGGTGATTGAGGGTTACTCGTTAGACTGGTAATCCGTCAAGAAAACTAGGATGCTCAAGAGTAGAATTTACCATAGGACACATGCAGGGAGATTCAGTATGAAAAAACCGCGTTAACGGATCCTGTCGATTTTAAATAAACCGTGAATTACGTATTGGTCAAGGAGCTCTTTAGTGAGCATTGCATTAGCAATGCCCCCTTTTAAAAAATACCGCTCCAAATTCGGTGGTATGGACTCGTCTATGGTGGTTGACTTTATAGAGTTGAAGGACGAGAAAAACCGGCTCAAGAAGTTATACGCCTGAAGCGGTTCAAATAAGAGTTTCTCAAAGAAGGCCCATCCAAAACATGGTAAAGCCGTCTTGATACCGTGAGGTAGAGCAGTAACCCGTTAATTAGAAAGATATCAGCATCCGTTTTACGTAGTGGATGTTTAGCATCAGTAAGATATGATATCGCTACCAAGCTGGTTTTATTTGTTTGGTTTAGAACAATAATCGTATTATTGCTAAACCTCTCTTTATACTGGTTGTTGTATAGTGTAGTATCTTACAGAGCACTTTGATTAGATAGGCTGGAGCTTGATTAAGTTCACAGGTTTGTGATTAATATAGCCCCGATGCTTCAAGTACAATATTTCCTAAAATTTAGTATTTTAAAGTATTTTTGGGCAATGCACATTCTGTATTTTTTATCAATAATGCCAAGTTTTCTTGGTTTAAATAGGGTCAAAACGACTCGGATGCATTTAGTTAAATGAATAAGTTTGACAAAGACAGTGTTAGTTGAACAAATTCTATTGTCTGCTTTGCTCCCTATTTTAATAATTTGTAGGATGTTATGATGAAAAGGTTTTTAGATTTTTTGGTTTCTCTTGTTTTGCTTGTTTTTTTCAGCCCTCTCTTTTTGCTCTTAGCTTTATTAGTGCTTTTGAATCTTGGGTGCCCTATTTTTTTCTGTCAGCAACGCCCCGGTTTCAAAGGTCGAGTGATTACCATCTACAAGTTTAGGACCATGCATGAACTAAGCTCAGACGGCACTCTTGGTGTTGGCGATGCAGAGCGTATGACTCGTTTTGGTCGTTTTTTACGTAGCACCAGTCTTGATGAACTGCCTCAACTTTGGAATGTACTTAAGGGTGATATTAGCCTAGTTGGACCTCGTCCATTGTTGATGGATTACTTGCCACTTTATAGCGAGCGGCAGATGCGCAGGCATGATGTAAAGCCGGGAATAACAGGTTGGGCTCAGGTTAATGGTCGTAATAACTTGAGTTGGCAGACTAAATTTGAAATGGATGTGTGGTACGTTGAGAATAGGACTTTTTGGCTAGATATAAAGATCCTATACTTAACACTTATCAAAGTTTTTAAACGCGAAGGTGTTTCTTCTCAGGAACACGTTACATCAGTCCGTTTCGAAGGAAATGACGAGTGGGACAAAAAAAAATAGCAATTTTTGGGGCTAGCGGTCATGGTCGTGTAGTTGCCGATATTGCCGTTTGCACTGGTTGGGATGTTTACTTTTATGATGATGTTGCCCCGCTCTCTGGGGCAACATTAGGTATGCCTTATGGTGGTGCTTTCCAAGATCTTGTTTCGGATGTTGATCATTTTTCTGCCGCTTTTATAGCAATTGGTAACAACAAGCTTCGTTTGTCCCTTCAGCGTTCGCTGCTTGATGCTGGGTTTTATATACCAACGCTCATTCATCCAGCGTCTACAGTAAGCAGTTTTGCAAGCATTGATTCTGGCACCGTTGTGATGCCGGGGGCCGTGATCAATGCTGCAGCGCGTGTTGGTTGCGCCTGTATCGTGAACACAGGTGCAACTATTGATCATGATTGCCTGCTGGAGGATGGGGTTCATATCTCTCCTGGCGCCCATTTGGCAGGTATTGTCTCCATAGGCAAGGGTAGTTGGGTAGGTATAGGGGCTTCTATTCGGCAGCAGGTTCGAGTTGGAGTCAATGCTATAGTGGCCGCTGGTGCTGTTGTTGTTAAGAATGTCGAAGATAACACTACGGTGGCTGGTGTTCCCGCTGTCAAAATGAGGTAACCGTAAATTATGTTAAACACTTCTTTCTCCCCATGGCCCTCTTTTACTCAAGAAGAAGCAGAAGCCGTACAGGATGTGTTGCTTTCGAATCGAGTTAATTACTGGACTGGTCAAGAAGGACGTCAATTCGAACACGAATTTGCATCATGGGCAGGCACCAATTTTTCAATCGCATTAAGCAATGGTACAGTAGCTCTTGATTTGGCATTAAAAGCTATTGGGGTTAAAGCTGAAGATGAGGTGGTAGTTACTTCGCGGACATTTCTTGCATCTGTTTCTTCTATTGTTACGTCAGGTGCTACGCCAATATTCGCTGATGTTGATGTAGACTCTCAAAATGTCACGGCTGACACTATCAAAGCTGTTCTCACACCTCGAACACGTGCAGTGATTTGTGTTCATTTAGCTGGTTGGCCCTGTGAGATGGACGGTATCATGGAGCTTGCCCATGAGAAGGGCCTTTACGTGATTGAGGACTGCGCCCAGGCTCACGGTGCTATCTACAAGGGCCGCTCAGTAGGTTCCATTGGCCATGTAGGCTGTTGGTCTTTCTGCCAGGATAAGATCATGACGACCGGCGGTGAAGGTGGCATGGTAACTACCAATGATCGTGAGCTTTGGTCCCGTATGTGGTCCTACAAGGATCATGGCAAGAGCTGGGAAGCAGTCTATGAGCGAGAACATCCACCAGGCTTCCGTTGGTTGCATGAGAGCTTTGGCACCAATTTCCGGATGACGGAAATGCAGGCGGCAATTGGGCGTATACAGCTAGGCCGTATGCAAGAATGGACTGCCGCACGCCAGCATAATGCCAATACTATTTGGAGATGTGCCAAGGCACTGCCAGGGCTTCATGTGCCGGATAGGCCAGGCTACATCAGCCATGCGGCTTATAAGTGTTATGTGTTTGTTGAGCCGGAACAGTTAGCTGATGGTTGGGATCGTGATCGTATCCAGAATGAAATCGTGGCGGCTGGTGTTCCTTGTTTCTCCGGTTCCTGTTCTGAGGTTTACCTGGAAAAGGCGTTTGATGGTACCGGCTTGCGGCCTGAACGACCTTTGCCTGCGGCGCGGGAGTTGGGTGAGGTCAGCTTGATGTTTCTCTGTCATCCCACCTTGACCGAGTCGAACATAGATAAAACCTGCAGTGTTCTGGAAGAGGTGATGGTCCAGGCTGCAAGGTAAAAGTGGCAAATGCGTCACCATCTGTCTTTGTTGATGAAAATATAGTCTATGCTCACTGTTACTCTGTGGGGATAGGTGTTCTTGAGGCGTGCTTGCGATTACAATCGCTCCCTTTTCGCATCGACGGTCCCTAATCGGAAGGATTCCGTATGACTAAATCAGGGCGCTTACACCGTTCTATTGCCGGGCTCAGCCGGGGAAAGAAGCGGCTCATCATGGTCGCTGCTGACTTTGTGGCTTTGCCGTTGGCATTGTGGTCGGCCTATACACTGCGTTTCGCTGAATGGTGGCCCGCTTATTACATCGAACCTTTCTGGTGGTTGTTCTTGATTGTACCGCCCGTGGGCGTTTTCGTGTTTGCTCGGTTGGGGCTCTATCGTGCTGTGGTTCGCTTTATGGGACCCCAGGCTCTCTGGGCGGTGGTTAAAGGGTCGTTGTTGATGGCAGTAATGATGTGGGCGGCGGCCTATTTCTATCAGTGGCAACAATTCCCCCGTTCGGTGCCGGTTAATTTCGCGTTGGTTACCCTTGTGTATGTAGGCGGTACCCGCTTGATTGTGCGCAGTTATTATCAGTGGTTGATAAGACACTATACCGAGAAAGAAGCTGTTGCCATATATGGTGCCGGCGGGGCGGGTGCTCAATTGTCTTTGGCGCTTTCCAGTGGGCGAGAGTTCTACACAGCCGCCTTCATGGACGATGATCCCGCGCTTTGGGGGAGTACCATCAAAGGTATAAAGGTCTATAACCCTTCAGACTTTAAGGCGTTAGTCGAGCGTTTGGGTATCAGGCGTGTCCTGCTTGCTATGCCTACAGCTACAAAGGCACAGCGTAAACAGGCTTTAGATCAGCTAGCCGATTTACCCGTTCGAGTGCAAACTGTGCCTTCAATGCCTGAGATTATTTCGGGTGTCGCGAGTGTCGACCAGCTGCGTGAGGTGGAACTTGAGGATCTGTTGGGCCGTGACCCTGTGCCACCGCGGCAAGCACTGATTGATGCCAGTATTCGCAACAAGGTGGTGATGATTACTGGTGCGGGCGGCTCGATCGGGAGCGAGATGTGCCGCCAAGTCATGCGCGGTAAGCCAAAGGCGGTGATCCTTTTTGAAATCAGTGAGTTTGGTCTTTACGCCATCGAGCAAGAGCTTGAATCCCTTCGCATTGAGATGGGCGAGGCTTTCCCCATCGTGCCGTTGCTGGGTAATGTTTGTGATCGCAACCGCGTGGAGGCTGTGATTAGCCATTACGGGGTGCAGACCCTTTACCATGCTGCCGCTTACAAGCATGTGCCGATTGTCGAAAACAACGTGCTCGAAGGGGTACGTAATAACGTGCGCGGTACCCAAACCGTTGCAGAAAGCGCCGCCAAGCTGGGTGTCGAACGCTGCGTGTTGATCTCTACCGATAAAGCCGTGCGCCCTACGAATGTTATGGGGGCGACCAAGCGGATGGCTGAGTTGGTACTGCAGGACCTGGCCACACGTTATGCGATGAAGGGTAACCATAGAACGATCTTCTCCATGGTTCGCTTTGGCAACGTGCTTGGCTCTAGTGGCTCGGTGGTGCCGCTTTTCCGTCGTCAGATCGAGCAGGGCGGGCCGATTACGGTGACCCATCCAGACATTACTCGCTACTTCATGACCATCCCTGAAGCGGCCCTATTGGTGATACAAGCAGGCTCCATGGCTGAAGGCGGGGATGTGTTTGTGCTGGATATGGGCGATTCAGTGAAAATTGTTGACCTGGCAAGGCGGATGATTCAGCTGACCGGGCTTGAGGTTAAAGATGCTGAAAACCCGGATGGCGATATAGAGGTCGTTTTCAGCGGGCTGCGCCCCGGTGAAAAACTTTATGAGGAGCTTTTGATAGGCGACAACGTGGTTGGGACCTTGCACCCTAAAATTCTGCGTGCCCATGAAGAGATACTGCCGCATCAGGAATTACTGGTGTTATTGGAGGAACTGCGCGAAGCTGAGCGAAGTCTTGATAGCCATCGTGCCTGTGCGGTGCTGAAGCGCGGTGTCAGCGGCTTTGCCCATAGCGGCGATGTGTGTGATCTTTTGCCCAATTATCAGCACATCATTGATGAAGCTGAGGCTAGGCCTGCTAAGCATTGAGCCGTTAGACTTCTGATCGCTCGAGGCATCTCTTGGCTGTACACCGATAAATCATTGTCCTTAAGTAAGTATTGGTGAAGTAGACTATTGGTGTTTCAATTAGAACCTCGCTGCCAGGGTCTGTGCGAATCAACAAAATAGATAGCAGTACCCGCTCTCTGAATGCTTTTTCATCTCGAGCCCTTGGTCATAAGACATGGAAAAACGCAGGCCCCTCGGTACTTCATTTAGTTACCCGCTAAAGTCCACCGCAGCGGTTTTCGCTCTTGTGCACTCTAGGTATGACGAGCTGGGTAGTACGCTCCAATAGCGTGTCTACGGCGGAATGGCTGTTAGCGCCTATGATGGATCACCCTCTCAATTGCTAGGCATGAGGCGATCCTGAATTTCGGTCGCTCGCATGTGAATATTCACAAGCTCTGGAAATTGTTGGCGTCTATCATTGCCTTGGCGGCGAGGACGTCGCTTACAGTTTCCCAGTTGTAGCTAGGTGATGAGTTCTTTCTTGAGCGAGCCGCGGGGTATCATATAGAGCGTATTGTAAATAGTCTCATGCAAGACGTGGCGTTTTGAGGCATGGGGATACATATGCTTCAGTGTGAGGGCGATTTGTAAGCGTTCATTCCAGGACGTAGTTGACTTACTTCACGTTGCGGAGAGGCCTTAACAACTCCGGCGAGACCTTGTATTGTTTGGTGCCGTCCTCGGCTAACACGATCACGCTCTTGCGGTTGATCTTGGTGACGATCCCCAGTAA
>NZ_NBYR01000053.1:0-1899 GCF_002119345.1 Halomonas sp. CSM-2
TGTCGTGCCTGGCGGGTGGAAAGGCATGACAAAACGGGCCGTCAGCACCGATCAGCACGGTGGGTTTTGGCAATAACGGGCTTGCGAAAGCCAACTTGCACGGGGCGAATGATCAAAAAGTGCTCGCTGGCGGTGATAGGGAAAGTGTCGGCGCCGGCTTCACGGATTCAGGTTAAAGGAAGATTTGTAAAGATTCCATGTGTGAATCCGTTTCGTTCCAGAAATCGTACGATACTTTGACGTTTTAAATCAAAATTCACTGCATCAGTAATAGCACCTACAAGTCTGGTTGTGGCAATACGTGCTCTTCGGGAAAAAGTTTCTTCAGAAAGTGAGACAAAATCTGCAAGCCAATGCCGGGCAACAACATCAATGAAATGAGCATCATGTTTTACTCGGTCAGAAATTGGCATCAAAACCTTTTCTAATTTTGGTATATTTTCAGCAAAAAACTCATGAGGAAGAACCAATACCCCTCCCCTTCTAGGCAAATAAGAGCAAGAAATTTCTAGGTGTTGAGCTGTCGCAACTTCAAAATCATAGTAATACTTGATCTTTTTCGATATCTTTTTAAGAGTTTTCCTGCCCATTTTTACTTTAGATGGTTTCTTTTCAGAATCTTTTATCCCAAGCGTACCTTCCAGCGATGGAAGTGGCCAATCATTCAGTAAAGATTTTTTAGAATTCGAAAAATCAGTCACAACAGAATTTACGTCTAATACATTAAAACTTCTCTGTATAGCGAGAGCAGGACGAAGCCCTCCCTCATCAAAAACTGGAATTATTATTTTCATAATCATTCGCCCTCAAGCCTTTTGACTAATATACACTTACTATTTTGCAACTGCTACGAGCGCCTGTCAATGAATTATGCATATAGTCCATTTCCGCGATCTCGAACAATTATTAGTTCAATTTTCAAATACATGTTTGTAACGTGGAGTCATATTTAGCTAGATGAGCCTCAGTGAACTGATAGTATCCAAATTATTCCAGTCCTACGTGCGTGACAGTAGATAATACTGTATTGATCGTCATATGTGAAGTTCCAACACATTATTGAGCTTTGAAGCCGGTAATACGAAATTTAGCAACCTGGCTAGAGAATAATTAAAAGTTTCTATTCATAGTGGCCATATGTTTTTTACACATGTACAGAATGGCTATAAAATTTAAACAGCTAAGACTAAGCAATATCAATCGAGCATTTGGCGTACTGCAATAAATTAAGAAAGATTAAATATAAACCATAGCTGGAGTCGAGGTTAGGAAAAATCTTGCGTTATACTTCTGTCCTGACGCATTTCAGAATAACACTGACAGATTTCGTTATTTATATATTTCTTTGCAAGAATGATACAGGCATCAAAAATTCTGACTTTGTATAGCATCAGTATTTTTTACTCAGTGGCTTATCTGGCATTAATAAAGAGCAATCGGTAAAAAATGCTTGCAGTATGTTAAGTTAATAAAATTAGAAAGTTTTCGCTATTATCTACTCAATACCTCTTAGCAATCTCAGCAACACCTGACTCACTTGGCAAGTTATCGTCATTACTCATTACTATCACCATCTTTCGGCCGAAGAGAGTGCTTTGATCATGTTGATTCACACGAAGCACACGTTGCGTGGCATTGCTCGCCACCTTGGCCGCTCTGCCAGAGCCGTATCGTGTGAGATATCATGTCACACGATCAAGACTGAAAATAGATACGACGCCAGCTTAATTAGACGAAAAGCACGACGCACGCCAAATCGCCGTAAGCGTTCATTCCAGGACGTCCTGCCACCCCGCTGAAAATCGCCCTACAGTAACCTCATATTTTCCAACACGAGGTTACCCCCATGAAAAAGCACCGTACGCCGGAACAGTGGCAGGCCCTGGTTGATCAGCAGCA
>NZ_NBYR01000012.1:0-137404 GCF_002119345.1 Halomonas sp. CSM-2
ACTTCACCCCAGTCATGAACCACACCGTGGTGATCGCCCTCCAACGTTAGGCTAACCACTTCTGGTGCAGTCCACTCCCATGGTGTGACGGGCGGTGTGTACAAGGCCCGGGAACGTATTCACCGTGCCATTCTGATGCACGATTACTAGCGATTCCGACTTCACGGAGTCGAGTTGCAGACTCCGATCCGGACTGAGACCGGCTTTAAGGGATTCGCTGACTCTCGCGAGCTCGCAGCCCTTTGTACCGGCCATTGTAGCACGTGTGTAGCCCTACCCGTAAGGGCCATGATGACTTGACGTCGTCCCCACCTTCCTCCGGTTTGTCACCGGCAGTCTCCCTAGAGTTCCCGACCGAATCGCTGGCAAATAGGGACAAGGGTTGCGCTCGTTACGGGACTTAACCCAACATTTCACAACACGAGCTGACGACAGCCATGCAGCACCTGTCTCTGCGCTCCCGAAGGCACCAAGTGATCTCTCACAAGTTCGCAGGATGTCAAGGGTAGGTAAGGTTCTTCGCGTTGCATCGAATTAAACCACATGCTCCACCGCTTGTGCGGGCCCCCGTCAATTCATTTGAGTTTTAACCTTGCGGCCGTACTCCCCAGGCGGTCGACTTATCGCGTTAACTTCGCCACAAAGTGCGCTAGGCACCCAACGGCTGGTCGACATCGTTTACGGCGTGGACTACCAGGGTATCTAATCCTGTTTGCTACCCACGCTTTCGCACCTCAGTGTCAGTGTCAGTCCAGAAGGCCGCCTTCGCCACTGGTATTCCTCCCGATCTCTACGCATTTCACCGCTACACCGGGAATTCTACCTTCCTCTCCTGCACTCTAGCCTAATAGTTCCGGATGCCGTTCCCAGGTTGAGCCCGGGGCTTTCACAACCGGCTTATCAAGCCACCTACGCGCGCTTTACGCCCAGTAATTCCGATTAACGCTTGCACCCTCCGTATTACCGCGGCTGCTGGCACGGAGTTAGCCGGTGCTTCTTCTGCGAGTGATGTCTTTCCTGCCGGGTATTAACCGACAGGCGTTCTTCCTCGCTGAAAGTGCTTTACAACCCGAGGGCCTTCTTCACACACGCGGCATGGCTGGATCAGGGTTGCCCCCATTGTCCAATATTCCCCACTGCTGCCTCCCGTAGGAGTTCGGGCCGTGTCTCAGTCCCGATGTGGCTGATCATCCTCTCAGACCAGCTACGGATCGTCGCCTTGGTGAGCCATTACCTCACCAACCAGCTAATCCGGCATAGGCTCATCCAATAGCGGGAGCCKAAGCCCCCTTTCTCCCGTAGGACGTATGCGGTATTAGCCTGGGTTTCCCCAGGTTATCCCCCACTACCGGGTAGATTCCTATGCGTTACTCACCCGTCCGCCGCTCGTCAGCRTCCAGCAAGCTGGACCTGTTACCGCTCGACTTGCATGTGTTAGGCCTGCCGCCAGCGTTCAATCTGAGCCATGATCAAACTCTTCAGTTTACAATCATTGTGATCCTTACTTGTCACTCGAAAGTAACAAAAGCGGATCAAACTTGGCTCAAGGTTTTCAAACGTTCTCTCAAGRTCCGAAGACCTTGGACGAGTCGCTTGCCTTGATARTTGGTGATTTATCACCCTCATCGGCAAGCGCCCACATGAATTACCTGATCACATTATTAAAGAGCGTTTCGCTTGCGGGCCTCAAAACCTGACGTGGCCGCTGCTAAGCGAGGAAGGCGTATTCTACGCACTTTCCAATGTTTGTCAACGGCTGTTTGGCAGAAGCGAAGGAAATGTTTAACTCAACTTTCCTTCCTGCTATTTGCCTAACCTACTGACAAACCGAGGTTTTTACACCTCATTCACCGCTGGCAACGCTGGGCGTCCCCGGCAGCGGATGCGTACTTTACGGCTTTGCTGACGAGGACGCAAGGGATTATACGAAAAAGTTTTATGGCTAGACACTATCCGCCGTGAAAGCGCTTCGGCGACAGGCCAATTGGCGGTTACACTAGCGGCATTTACTTTATTGCCGAGGTCCGTGATGAGCCAGCGTCAGCACCTGTTAACTGTCGATTCATTAAATCGCGAACGCGTTGACCATTTACTGCGCATTGCCGCACGTATGGAGCCGATTGCACAGCGCCGCCAGGTTACCCGTGTTTTAGAGGGGGCAGTTCTTGGCAACCTGTTTTTTGAGGCCAGTACGCGTACCCGCGTGAGCTTCAATGCCGCCTTTTGCCGGCTGGGCGGCAGCGTGTGCGACACCACCGGCTTTACCTTTTCGTCGATGGCCAAGGGAGAGTCGCTGTACGATACCAGCCGCGTGATGAGTGGGTATTGCGACGCCATTGTCATGCGCCACCCGGACCAGGGGTCTGTGGCAGAATTTGCTGCGGCGACAAATGTCCCTGTGATCAACGGCGGCGATGGTCCCGGTGAACACCCCAGCCAAGCGCTACTGGATATCTACACCATCGATAAAGAGTTTCAGCGCTTGGGTAAATCACTGAGCGGTGCCCACATTCTGCTCACCGGCGATTTAAAGTACGGCCGTACCGTGCACTCTCTGATCAAGCTCTTGTCACTCTACGGACCGCTACGCATTACCCTGGTATCGCCGCCGGGCCTTGAAATGCCTGCACAACTGGTAGACCTCGTCACATCTCGTGGCCACCGTATTGAACAGCGCAACTCGCTGGCCAGCGACTTCTCGGATTTGGATGTGGTGTACGCTACCCGGATTCAGAAGGAGCGCTTTACCGACGAGATGAACGAGAGTTTTCAGGGCCTTTCGAATGACTTTATGGTTAACCGCGATTTCCTGGACCAGCGCTGTAGCGACAACACCATCGTCATGCATCCGCTGCCCCGCGATAGCCGCCCTGGAGCAAATGACTTGAACGTGGATCTAAACGGCGATCCTCGGCTAGCCATCTTCCGCCAAACCGATAACGGCATTCCCATGCGCATGGCCATCTTCGCAACGCTACTTGAGGTTGACGAGCTGGTTGAAAAGGAAATGCGCCCCGTACGTTGGTTTGTCCCCGCCCAGACGGGCACGCTCGACCGTTAGCCTACCTTCAGCGGGATATGCGCCCACCGGGAAGTCCTTCCTGGTGGGCAAACCAGCCTTCCAGAATCAACACCGCGGCGATACCGTCGACACTCTCTTCACGGTAGTTGCCACGGTGTCCCGCCGCGCGGGCGATGTGCTTCGCTTCCTGGGTAGAGCCACGCTCGTCGACCATTTCACAAGGTTTACCGAAGCGCCCGTGAAGTCGATTACCGAACTTGCGCGCGCGAAGGCTCATGGCCGACTCGGTGCCATCCATATTGAGCGGCAAGCCGACAACAAACAGATCGGGTTGCCACTCCTTGACAAGGCGCGTCACCAGCTCCCAATCGGGAATACCGTCGCGTGCGGTGAGAGGAGCAAGCTCACGAGCACTGTTCAGCATCTCATTGCCGACAGCCACGCCAATGCGCCGTGTACCAAAATCAAACGCCAGCACAAGGCGCTGACCGCTTTCAGTCATTATTCTCAACCATCAGGCGTGGCCTGCATCACGGGTCATCAGGTTAAGATCCACCCCGAGAATGCCTGCCGCCGCGGCGAGGCGTTCGGCAGGTGGCGTATCAAATAGTACGGATGCCTGACCCTCCACCGTCAACCAGGCGTTTTCTTTTAACTCTTCTTCAAGCTGCCCCACTTCCCAGCCGGCACAACCCAGGCAGACCAGAAACTGTTCAGGGCCTTCACCGTTCGCCAATGCCTGCAAGATATCCATCGACGTCGTGAGCGAAATGTTGTCTTCAACCTGAAGGCTGGAATCCCATGCCTGACTATCCCCGGTATGGAGAATAAAGCCGCGATCTTTATGCATCGGCCCACCGTAATACACCGGCGAGTTGCGGTAGGGGCTATTATCTCCCCCTAATTCCAGTTGCTCGAAGAGCGCATCGAGGGTGATCTCCAAGGGGCGGTTGGCAATCACACCCATGCAACCATTGTGATCATGGTCGCACAGGTAGATCAGGCTCCCCGCAAAATTGGGATCGTCCTGGTGCGGCATCGCCATCAAGAAATGATGCTTTAAACTTTGCATGCGTCTCCTGCGGCCAACTGACAACATCAGCCAGCCTAAAAAATCAGTAAATAAGTCGCGACAGAGCAATAAAGAGCCGCTTATGCAGCAAGGCGACGTTCTATGGCGTCCAGCAGCAACCCTGCGATATCCGTGCCACGCTGATCGTCGATTTCGCGCACGCAGGTGGGGCTTGTCACGTTAATCTCGGTAATATAATCGCCGATCACATCCAGACCGACGAACATCAATCCTTTTTCGCGGATCATGGGCTGCACTTGCTCAACAAGCCACTGGTCTCGCCTGGTCAGCTCGCGACTCACGCCGCGCCCACCGGCAGCCAGGTTACCGCGTGTTTCCCCCGCTGAAGGAATGCGGGCCAGACCATAGGGTACCGGTTCGCCATCGACTAGCAGAATCCGTGTGTCGCCTTCCTTGATGGCGGGCAGATAACGCTGCGCCATGATCTGGCGCTGGCCGCGCAGGGTAAGCTGCTCGATCACGGCACCGATATTGCGCCCCTCGGGACCAATGTGAAAGATACCGGTACCGCCCATGCCATCCAATGGCTTGAAGATCACATCGCCATGCTCGGCGTGAAAGGCGCGCAACACGTCGGCCCGGCTGGCCACAAGCGTCGGCGCGCAGCACTGCGGAAACTGCTGGGCAAATAGCTTTTCATTACACTGCAACAGGGCATCTGTCGGATTGACAATCAACACGCCCTCTCGTTCAGCAAAGCCGAGCAGATGAACCGCGTTGGTAAAATCCGCATCCACCGGCGGGTCTTTGCGCATCAATACCGCGTCAAGCTCATTGATCGGCCGGGCTGAGGGTTCACCCAGTTCATACCAATGCGCGGGATCTCGATAAACCGTCAGCGGTCGCATGCGCGCGTATGCCTGCCCTGCATTCAAGAAAAGATCTTCCTGCTCCATGTAATGCAACGTATAGCCGCGGTCCTGGGCCGCCCATAGCATCGCCATGGTGGTATCTTTCTTGTAAGCGATGTCGCTGATGGGATCCATCACGACACCAAGGTGCAATGTTGACTGACTCATCGGGGCACAATCCATACATGAACATATAGGTGGGCAGTATGCCGCACTGCTTCTCAGGCTCCAACCGCGAGACGTATTACTCGCTGAGCGCACCGGGCACTAGGCGTATGGCGTTAGGCTCAAGCGTAATCAGCTGTTGCTTGTAAAGTCGCCCAATCGCCTGCTTGTAGGCGCTCTTGCTCACACCCAGCCGCGCCTTGATATCGTGAGCGGTACTTTTATCCCCCAATGCCAGGTAACCGCCGCTCTCGCGCAGCGCCTTGAGCACTTGGTCACCTACCACGTCCAAGCGGGCAGCGCCGGGCGGCAGCAGCGAAATATCCACCCGTCCGTCTTCACGACGCTGCTTGACATACCCTGTTAACGACTGGCCGCGACGCAGCGGCTGGCTGATATCGTCCTGGTAGATCAACCCCCAATAGCGGTGATTGACGACGACTTTCATGCCCAGATCGGTGCGGTCGGCGACCACTACGGCCACTTGGTCACCCGTATCCAGTGCCCAGGCATCATCGGTTAAAAACCGATCCAGGCGCATGGTGGCCACGGGCCGCCCCTGATCGTCGCTATACAGCATAACCAACACGCGTTTGCCGGGGTCGGGGCGAAAACGCTGCTCGCTGTAGGGCAGCAGCACATCCTTGGAGGGCCCCCAGCGCAAAAAGGCGCCAGTGTTGTTCACCGCGGTAACGGTTAAGTAGGCCACTTCACCCAGTTGAGCAGATGCATCGCTGGCGGGTCGGGAGGAAGAGTGAGGCTCACGGACCATGGGTGCCGTCCTTACAATAAATAGGCTTTCATTATGGGGGCTTGGTAACGCAAGGCAAAGTAGTAGAGAGGAAGGCTTACAAATCGCCTAGGTAATGCTGAAGAAGGGTTAACGCCACCACCGGCGCCGTCTCCGTACGCAAAACCCGTGGGCCGAGTGTTAGCGGTTTAAAGGCAGCATTTTGGGCGGCATCAATATCACTCTCGCTCAAACCGCCTTCCGGGCCGATAAGCAATGCAGCCGACGTGGGACGGTCTTGGCGATCGAAGGCATGGCCAGTCGCCAGATGCAGCATTAAACGCAGCGGCTCCTGGCGCGCCTCAAGCCATGCCTTGAGGGTGATGGGCGGGTTGACCGGCGGCACGAACGCACGCCCGCTCTGCTCACAGGCGCTGGCAGCCACCGCCTGCCAATGGGCCAGCTTTTTGGCTTCCCTGTCGCCTTTAAGGCGCACATCACCCCGCTCGGTATACAGCGGAGTGATGGCAGACACGCCAAGCTCGACGGCCTTCTGAATGGCATAATCCATCCGGTCGCCTTTGGAAATTGCCTGGCCTAGATGCACGGCCAGCGGCGATTCACCGTTACCCGGCCAAACAGCCTCAATACCCACCGTTGTCTGCTTGCGGCCTACGTCGACAAGGCGCACACCCGCCTCATGGCCATTGCCATCGAACAGCACCAGGGGCGAGCCTTCACCCAACCGCAACACCCGTGTCACATGTCGCGCAGGGCCTTCCGGGAGCACCACCTCATCGCCTGGGCGAAACACCCCGGGGACATAAAGGCGCGGCATTTTCCCGTGCCGGGCGTACCAGTCGGTCGCCAACATCATTTAGTGCGTATTCGCTTCAGCCTGGTCAGCTTGTTGTTTCTCGCGTTGCTTACGCTGCGCGTACATCGCTTCAAAATTCACCGGCGCCAGCATCAGCGGCGGGAAGCCACCACGGTTGACCAGATTATCCACGCATTCGCGGGCGTAGGGGAACAGCAGGTTCGGGCAGAAGGCACCCAAGGTTTGATCCAACTGGGCACCTTCGATACCGGAGATACGGAACAGGCCTGCCTGCTCAACTTCCGCCAAAAAGGAAGTCGTACCGGTTTCTTTGTCGTTAACCTGCGCCGTCACTTTAACGACCACTTCATACTGGTCATCGGCAATTTTTTTGCTACTGGTATTAAGGTCGAGGTTGACCTTGGGCTTGAACGCGTCCTGGAACACCGACGGCGAATTGGGCGCTTCAAACGAAATATCTTTTACGTAAATACGTTGCAGCGAAAATTTGAGCTGCGGTTTGTCGTCGGCTTGCGCGCCAGCCTGCGGGGTGTTGTTATCTTCCGCCATGTGAGAACTCCTCGTTGTTGATGCAATAGTCAGTGCAATCGTTCATGCAATAAGTAACGTGCGTATCGACGCTTACTTTTTAACCACCGGAAGGCCGTCAGCCTGCCACTGCGCCATGCCACCTTTTAATTTAAAGGCGCGTTCAAAGCCTGCTTTCGCAAGCTTCGCCTGGGCAGCACCTGAACTTTGTCCATGTTTACACGCCACAATGATCGGCTTGTCTTTCACTTTATTCAGCTCATTCATGCGGCTATCAAGGCTGCTCTGGGGAATATTCCGCGCACCGGCAATATGCCCCGTTTTAAAGTCTTTACTTTCACGGATATCCAGTACAACGGCGTCTTCACGGTTAATGAGCTGCGTGGCCTCAGTGGCCGTTAGCGCATGGGTTGAGGCGCTGCGTGTTTCGTACACAATCCACGCAATCAGCGCCAGCACAAACGCCCCTACCAATAGGGGGTGATTCATTACGAATTCGAACAGCTGATCGATCATCGCGACACAATCTCTTGGTCAATACAGAAAAAAGCGGCATTGCCACCATTAGAACGCGACAAGTATACACGTCTGACGCCAGCGCGCGCAGGCCGCGAATAAAAACGAGCACCAGCGCGGCCATGCGTGAAACGTCAACAGGCCCTATTCATGACGCTCAGCCACTGGCTGCGTTATGATGCCCCAAGCATGCATTAGTCGCGACCCCGATTGGCTTTATGCCGTCCGGTTCGCCACTCATCAGGAGAAATTTTATGGACACTGCAAGCACTCCCCGCCCCGTCGCGTTAATTATTTTAGACGGCTACGGCCACAACCCCGACAACGCGCACAATGCAGTAGCTGCCGCCAACACACCGGTAATGGATAAACTCTGGGCTGACCGACCACATGCCTTTGTCCACACGGATGGGCGCCACGTCGGGCTACCTGACGGGCAAATGGGGAACTCCGAAGTGGGCCACATGAACCTGGGTGCCGGCCGCATTGTTTACCAGGACTTTACCCGCATCACCAAGGCAATTGAAGACGGCGACCTGGACACCATTGACGTGCTGACCCGGCCCATCGACGAGGCAGTGACCAACGGACGTCCCGTTCACCTGCTGGGGCTGCTTTCGCCCGGTGGCGTTCACAGTCACGAGGACCACTTTATCGCCATGGCGGAGCTGGCGGCCCGCCGCGGCGCCCAGCGTATCTATGTTCACGCCTTCCTGGACGGCCGGGATATGCCGCCACAAAGCGCGTTGCGCTCCATAGAGCGTGCCAACGCCCGTCTGGCTGAGCTGGTAGGGGCTGACAACGGCTTTGTTGCCTCGATCATCGGTCGCTTTTACGCCATGGATCGCGACAACCGTTGGGAGCGTGTTGAGCAAGCCTACCGCCTGCTCACTGACGGCCACGCCGACTACTATGCCACCAGCGCTGAAACGGCGTTGCGCGATGCCTACGACCGTGGTGAAACCGATGAATTTGTGGCCGCCAGTAGCATTCCGCTGAGTGACGGCTCCCAAGACAAGGCCATCACATTACAGGATGGCGACGCGGCAATATTCCTTAACTTCCGCTCGGACCGCGCTCGCGAACTGACCCGCGCCTTCGTCGAGCCTGACTTCAATGGTTTCGAGCGGCGCGTCTGTCCCAAGCTCGCGGGCGATGGGCTGGTCATGATGACCCAGTACGCCGCCGATATTCCCGCACCAGCCGCCTTCCCGCCCTCGGACCTGAACGACACTCTGGGGGAAGTCGTGGCCAAACGCGGCTTGAAACAGCTGCGCATCGCCGAAACTGAAAAATACCCCCATGTCACCTTCTTCTTTTCGGGCGGCAATGAAGCCGAATATGAAGGCGAAGAGCGTATTCTCGTCCCCTCACCGCGCGACGTGAAAACTTACGACGAAAAGCCCGAAATGAGCGCCGTCGAGATTACCGACAAGTTGGTTGAGGCCATCGATAGCGGCCGCTTTGACCTGATGGTATGCAACTACGCCAACGGCGATATGGTGGGCCACACCGGTGACTTTGACGCCGCAGTAAAAGCCATAGAAACCGTCGATACCTGCGCGGGACGCGTGGTCGAAGCCATTGAGCGCGCGGGCGGGGCCTGCCTGATTACCGCCGATCATGGCAACGCCGAGCAGATGGTCCACCCCGAGACCGGCGCACCGCAAACCGCCCACACCACCTTTATGGTGCCACTGGTTTACATTGGAGAACGTCCAGGGGCGCTGGAGGATGGACGGCTATGTGATCTTGCCCCGACGCTTTTGCGCATGATGAATCAAGAGGTTCCTCAAGCGATGACCGGCCACCCATTGATCACCTTCGGTTAATCCGCTTGATGCGACGACTTGTCAGCATAGCGGCTGGGATAGCGCTGTTATACGCTACGCACAGCGCTGCCCAGCCCAGCGAAACCCAGGCACGCCAGCAACTGGATAACCTCGGCCAGGCGATCGAGGCGCTTTCCGAGCGCTTGAGCGAAACCGATGAAGCTCGCGAAGGGGCCAAACGCGAGCTGCGCGAGGTTGAAACCGAGCTCGCCGAGACCCATCAACGGCTCGATCAGCTACAAAGCGAGCGCCGCAAGCTCAATGAGGAAACCAATCAGCTTCGCAAGCATCGCGACCGCCTTGAGGCAGACCGCGAAGTTCAATCAGATGCCCTCGGCCAACAGCTGGCAGCGCTTTACCGGTTGGGACCGACTCCCCAACTCAAACTGCTGTTAAATCAGGGCGACCCCGCCGAACTTGACCGCATGCAGGCTTACTTGAATCGGCTTACCGAGGCGCGTCAGCAGCGCATGGCCGAGATAGCCCGGTTGGATAGTGCGCTGGCCGACACCCAACAAGCACTTGCCGAGCGCGAGGACCGACTGGACGCTCTGTCCGAAGAACTGGAAGCCGAAAGTGCACGGCTCGCCGAACGCACCCAGGAACGTCGCGGCGTCGTAAACAGCCTAGATGACCGCTATGGCAGTGAAGCCGAGCGTCTGGCCGCCCTGAATGATGACCGAGAGCAGGCCGAACAGCGACTGCGCGAGATTCAGGCCGAGCTGGCACGCCTTGACGAGCCTGCGCCGACGACCCATATTGCCCGTACTCAGGGGGATCTGCCCTGGCCGGTCCAGGGCGATATCACGGCGGCTTTTCAGCGCCGTGATGGTGTCCATTACAACGGCATCGTCATTCAGGCCACGGCAGGCACCTCGGTTAGCGCCGTGCACCCTGGTCGTGTGGTGTTTGCCGACTGGATGCGTGGATTTGGCAATTTATTGATTATCGACCATGGTGATCAAATCATGACGCTCTACGCCCACCTGCAGCAGTTCACCGCGCGCCCCGGTCAGCAGATCGAGCGCGGCGACGAGATTGGTCGGGTTGGCGATAGCGGTGGTCAGCCACGTAGTGCGCTTTACTTTGAAGTCCGCAGGCGTGGTGAACCAATTAACCCACAACGTTGGATTGCACGCCGCTGACGGGATAAGCTGGGTAATTCTTGTTGTCATTGGGGTAGCGGCGCGCGCTGCCCACCAATATCGTTTCGCGGAGTCTGCATGACGCTATCTGTTACCGAGGGATCGGCCCTTGCCAAACGCCTCTTGGCAACCCTGCTCCCTATCGCTTTACTTTCGGTCCCGTTACCGCTTCTGGCTCAGCCCAGTAGTGACAGCGACGGGACAGTTGATAACGTCAGCGACGACCTGCCGCTTGAAGAAATCCAGACGTTTGCCGAGGTATTTGAGCGCATCAAGCGCGCCTATGTCGAAGACGTCGAAGACCGCACTCTACTCCGCAACGCCATGCGCGGCATGCTGAGCGAGCTGGACCCTCACTCCGCCTATCTGGATAAAGAAGAATATCAAAGCCTGCGCGAATCCACCGAGGGCGAGTTCGGCGGAATCGGCATCGAAGTGGGTATGGAAAACGGCCAGCTTATGATCATAACGCCGATCGACGATACCCCGGCCTCAGAGGCGGGGCTGATGTCCCGGGATATCATCATCAGTATCGATGGCACCCCCACCGAGGGCATGTCCCTGCAAGAGGCCGTGACCTTGATGCGTGGCGACCCCGATACAACGCTGGACATTTCCGTGCTACGGGCAGGCGAAGAGTCCCCTCGCGAGTTCACCCTTACCCGCGAGATTATCCGTAGCGAAAGCGTCAAACACGAGTTGCTGGAAACCGGCTATGGCTATTTACGCATCAGCCAGTTCCAGTCACGCACGCCTGAGCAGGCCAGGGAAGCCCTGCAGCGCATGGCCCGTGAACAGCCGCTGGATGGCCTGGTGCTCGATTTACGTAATAACCCCGGCGGGGTTTTACAGGCCGCCGTTGGCGTGGCGGACCTGTTCCTGGATGAAGGGCTGATTGTCTACACCGAGGGTCGCATTCCCGACAACGAGCTATCATTCTCCGCCTCGGCTGATACGCCAGCAGAGGATGTGCCGCTTGTCGTGCTGATCAATGGCGGTAGCGCCTCCGCCGCGGAGATTGTCGCCGGTGCCCTTCAGGATCAGCGCCGCGGCGTGATCATGGGCACCGACAGTTTCGGTAAGGGATCGGTACAGCAGATCATGCCGCTGGGCAATGGTGAGGGGTTGAAGCTTACCACGGCGCTTTACTATACGCCGCAAGGCCGTTCCATTCAGGCCCAGGGCATCGAACCCGACGTTGATGTGGTTCGCGGGCGCCTGGAAGTCGCCGAAGGCAGGCGCGAAATCCGCGAATCCGACCTGGAAGGCCATTTACAGTCCCAACAGGCCCCGCGTGACCAGGAAGAGGTGTCACAGCGCCTGCGCGAAGACTACCAGTTGAGCGAAGCACTTAATCTGCTCAAAGCGCTGAACGTGGTCGACCGCCGCCGTCATTAACGGCACGAAGCCGGCAAGCGGCCGCGTTCGCCGGTGGCTTGCCGCATTACCATGCGCTTCAGCGGAGTAAGCCGGTGCAAGCCGCTCATGCCCAGGTTACGCACCAGCGTCAGTGCCGGATCATGGCTGCCGAACAGGGTTTTAAAGCCTTTCATTAGTGCCAGCATGGCGCGGTTGTCACCGCGCCGACGGCGGGCATAGCGGCTCAAGGTGCTTAGCTCACCCCACGGTGCCCCCCGCCGCCAGGCCGAGGTGACCTCGTCGGCTAAAACGGCGGCATCCATCAACCCCAGGTTAGCCCCCTGCCCCGCCAGGGGATGAAGGCTATGGGCCGCATCACCCACCAGTGCAAAATGCGGCTGCACGTAATGCACTGCATGGCGTTGGACCAACGCAAAACGGTGCGCTTTATCGCAGACGCTCACCGCGCCCATTCGCTCCCCCAGGGCGTGGCCCAGGGCTTCCCCCAACGCCTCTCGGGAAAGCTGGCACAGCGCTTCGGCATGCGCGGGGGTGGTCGACCACACAATCGAGCAGTAATGAGGGTCCCCCTCCACCGTTAGCGGCAAAAATGCCAACGGACACCCGTCGATAAACGCTTGCCGCGCGGTATCGCCATGGGGATAGCCGCAGCGCACCGTGGTGACCAGCGCCTCCTGGCCCATCGCCTCGCTGACCACGTCGATGCCCGCCATGTCGCGCAAGACCGAACGCGCACCGTCCGCCGCAACGACCAACGGCGCATGCAGCGATTGGCCATTCGCCAAGCGCAACTGACGCCCCGACGTTGAAGCCTCCAGGGCATCTACCGGCGTGCCGAAAAATATGCTGACCCGGCCCTGGTCTTGAAGCGTTGTGTGCAACGCCGATAACGTCACGTCATTCTCGACGATATGCCCCAACACGGACACGCCCGCTTCGTCGGCGGAAAAGCTTATCTCGCCGCTACCCTCGGCGTCCCATACCTGCATATAGCGATAAGGGGTCACCCGGGCATTAACCATTAATGGCCAGGCCCCGATATGGGTTAACAGTTGCTGCGAGACCGGTGTCAGAGCACTCACCCGGGGCGACGGCAAACCGCTCACCTCGTGCAAGGGGGGCTGTGCTTGCGCTTCTACCAGCGCCACCTGCATGCCGGCGTCGGCCAATAGCCAGCTCAACGTCGAGCCCACCATGCCGGCGCCGACAACGATGGCGTCGAAGCCGTTCTCCGCCGGTGCACCTGACTCATTGGATGTCTGCATAACACTCCTTCTGCTGGCAGCCCCGGGGGCACTCAACGCTCCAGTCCCATCGCCCGGCGCGCCAGACCTTTACGTAATGGCCCGATGATATTGAGCCCCACCAGGCCGGCGGCTCTGGCATGGGGTAAAAAGGGTAAGTTCATGCCAAACAGGCGAATCAGGCCATCACTAAAGCGAATCACATTGGCTCGGTCCTGAGCGCGCTGCCGCTCGAACGCCTGAAGCGTGGTCATGTCACCCAACGGCCGCTTCGCCAACTCGCCTTTCTCAAGTGCCTCGACCAGGTCCATTACCCCACGAAGGGCCAGATTAAAGCCTTGACCGGCCACCGGGTGCAGCGCATGGGCTGCATTGCCCAGCACCGCAAGCCCAGGCCGAACGGGCTCCTCGGCAGTGATTAAGGTCAATGGATAGCTGTGGCGCTGGCCCACTCGGGTAAAGCGCCCGACCCTGTCGCCAAAGGCCGTTTGCAGCTGCGCCAGGAAGTCTCCATCGGATAGATCCAGGCGCGCTTGTTCATGCCCGGTGGAATGCGTCCAGATCAACTCCATCGTCTGCCCTGGCAAGGGTAACAGAGCGATAGGCCCGGCCTGGGTAAACCGCTCATAGGCCACGCCCTGATGTGGCTGGCTAACGCCCACATGAGCAATCAGCGCCGTTTGCTGATAGGCCTCGCGACGGCTGCCAATGCCAAGCTGCTCCTTTAAACCCGACCGCCCGCCGTCCGCCAGCACTGTCAGGGCGCCGTGGAGCCGACTGCCATCAGACAGCATCAAGTCGTGCCCTTGGGGCGTCGGCGTGATGTTGTCGACCTTGGCCGGGCAGTGCCATTCAAGGGGTAATGCATTCAGCCGCTGATGCAGCACGCGCCCCATCCAGGCATTGGGAATCACGTGACCCAGCGCATCCACGCCCAGTTCATCGGCACTGAGCCGGGTTGCCCCGAGCCGCCCCCGTTCACTGATATGGATACGCTTGATGGGCGTTGCCTCGGTTTGCATGGCCTCCCATACGCCCAGCTGACGAAAGCGCTGGGCCGAGCCTTCCGCAATGGCACTGGCACGAGCGTCGAAACTGGGTTGCCAGGCCTCATCAAGTGATTTGGCCGGTAACGGCGCCGCTTCGATAATGGCGACTTTCCAGCCGTAACGCTCAATCAAGGGCGCCAGAGCACAGCCCAGACTTGCGCCGACTAATCCGCCCCCCACAATCACAATGTCATGGGTTACCGTTTGCCCAGACGCTTGCATTGACTCTCTCCCGCTGGTGACACAGGACCACGCTTATTGCGTAACGTAAATTACATAATGCACTGCAACGACTTAATCAGGCGCCATGAGAGCTTCAATATCGGCTACCCGTTTAGGGACCTGGTGGGTCAGTACCTCACGCCCCTGGGCGGTAACCACCACGTCATCCTCAATACGGATGCCGATACCGCGGTACGCGGCCGGAATGTCAGCTTCATCGGGAATATAAAGCCCCGGCTCAACGGTCAGCACCATACCGGGCTCAAGTGGACACGGGGTTTCTGCGTCCAGGCGATAGGTGCCCACATCATGCACATCCAGCCCCAGCCAGTGCGATGTCGAATGAAGATAAAACCGCCGGTAGCGCTGCTCGTCGATGCAGGTTTGCAGATCGCCTTCCAGCAGACCCAGTTCCATCAATCCAGTGGTCAAGTCAGACACAACGCCCTGATGGATTTCGGCGAGGGTGGTGCCAGGCTGAACAGCCGCAACAGCCCGCTCCTGGGCATCAAGCACCACCTGGTAAAGCACTCGCTGAGCATCGCTGAAGCGCCCGGAAACCGGGAAAGTGCGGGTAATATCGCCCGCGTAAAGGTCAAACTCGGCACCGGCATCGATCAACACCAGCTCGCCGTCTGCAAGGGGTGCACTGTTCTCAATGTAGTGCAACACGCAGGCATTGGCACCGCTCCCGACAATCGTGCTGTAGGCGGGTCCGCTGCCACCCTGCCAGACAAACTCATGCTCCAGCTCAGCCTGAAGCTGATATTCGCTTAACCCAGGGCGCGCTACCTGCATGGCGCGCACATGAGCACGGGCAGAGATTGACGCGGCGTGCCGCAACAAGGCGATTTCCGACTCGCTCTTAATCTGACGCATGGCATGTATCAGCGGGCTAATATCCATCCAGCCTTTCAGCATGGGATGACCGCGACGTTGACCCGCCTTGGCCTGGGACAGGGCGTCTTCGGCAATATCGAGGGCATCGCCCTGATCAAGCGGTAAATAGAGCCACTCACGACCCGCTAACAGCTCAAGCAACAATGTCTCGCGTTCGGCGTTCTCGAACGCCTGATCGACGCCATGCATTGTCACGACTCCCTGAGCGCCCAATCGCCGCCCTGTCCAGGCTTCCATGGTGGGGTCACGGTCCTGGCAGAACACCACGCTTTGCCCCGCTTCGCGCCCGGGTAACAGCACCAGCAGGGCATCCGGCTCGCCAATACCGGTCAGGTAGTAGAAATCGCTGCTTTGCCGGAACGCATACTCACTGTCATGAGAACGCGTTACCAACGATGCGCCGGGCACAATAACGGCGGCATTCGGCGGAAGTTGGGCCATGAGGGTCTCGCGCCGCTGTTGGTATTCCGCTGACGGGATAGCCGGAGGGCGAGGCAGTACATCAGGCAACATAGCGTTTTCCAAAACAGATTAATGAACAGGGGTATCAGTTTGCTCGACCTGCGGCTGACCGGGGTGTTGCTCGGTATACAGCAGCATGGCAGCCATACGCGCGTGCTCGGTCAGCGCAAAGAGGTCATTTTCATTTTCCGGGGAATCATCGATATCCGTCTCGATCTGGCCTAACCCGGCAAGGTCTTCTACCGCTTCACGCAGGGTTTGCGACCAATGCTTTCGCTGTGCGTCATCGGCCACTTCGTCGACCACTTCCATGAAGCCTAGCGTCCACTCCTTCAGGCCCTGGGCCTGCTCAGCCAGGCTGAACAGCTCATCCGGCAGCAGGGGGGCATAGTTCATATCACTGGCGCTTAGCGCCTCCAGGGTTTGCCGTCGCCAGCCCAACAGACGTTCAGCACTCGCCGAATCGCGTGGCTGATCCACCCCCAGGCTTAAGCAGACCTCTTCCAGCCAAGCCTGGGCATCCATATCACGCAGCGCGAGCAGTGCGCATAACCGGCCGTCCAGAAAGGCGGGCGACTGCATACTCCCGTGCAACAAAAAAACATCGGCGATATCCGAGAAATCCTGGCGTTCGTCTATTAGCGACATCGTCTTCACTCGTTGATGGGTTTAGGGTCGCTCGGGCTTGCGCGTTGACCCCGCGCAAGCGGCTCTCTTATAGTGAGCGACATCGTCCTTCCTATGCAGTGATGTTAACGCATTGGGCATCCTTTTGACCCGTGCCGGAGCCTGTCATGAGTAACACTAAACGGCCTACTACCGAAATCAGCCTGTTAGGGCGTGATTACGTGATTGCCTGCGACCCCGGTGAAGAAGCCAAACTAGAACGGGCCGCACGCTACCTGGACCGCGCCATGCAAGGGATTCAAGCCCAAAGCAGCCTGCTGGGAAGCGAACGTATTGCGATCATGGCGGCACTTAACATTACCCACGAGCTGCTTGAAGCCATGGACGAACATCGCGCCGGAGAAGCCAGCCTGAACCGGCTTAACGAGCGGCTTGAGCACGCTTTGTCACAAACCCGCACGCCGTAAAGACCGTTTAACGCATGCCTTTGGCATTGGGCCCCGCTCTGTTAGGATGATGACGTTCTCTGGGGTGTGCGCCAGTCGTTACAGTCCCTCGAGCCTATGCGTAATACCTAGGGGGCCAAATGCTAGCCAGGCCCGTGTGCATGTCCGTGCGTCGGAAAGCCTGACGGCTTGGCTGCGGCCACCCACCTGAACCAGTAGGTTCAGGGCCAGAACGACAGCGGCACTCTGGGGAACACTAATGATGAACAGCCTCCACAGCGCTGAAGAAAAACGCGCTTTGCGACGTGAACTGCGTCGGCGGCGTCAATCGCTCTCGCTGCGTGAACAACGCGAAGCAGCCCACCGTCTCTGTCAGCAGCTTAAGCGCCTTCCCGAAATTCACCGCGCAAGACGCATCAGTCTTTACTTACCTGTCATGGGTGAAATCGACCCGACCCCGCTACTTCCCTGGTTGCGTCGACGAAGAGTGTCGGTTTATCTACCCGTTTTACGGCCATTCAGTGCCAATACGCTCTGGTTTGTCGCCTACCATGCCAACACGCCGATGATCAAAAACCGCTTTGGCATCGCCGAGCCGGATACCCGTTTTGCGGCCAAACATCAGCGTCGTTTGCCCGCATGGGCGTTGGATACAGTGATCTTACCGTTGGTCGGCTTTGATGCCCGGGCCAATCGCATGGGCATGGGCGGCGGCTTTTACGATCGCAGCCTTGCCTTTATGCGCCGCCCTGGCCCCAAACCGACGCTGCTGGGTGTTGCCCACGCTTGCCAACAGGTAGATACCCTCCCTGTTGAGCCCTGGGACATACCATTAAACGCCGTGGTGAGTGACCAGCATATCGTTCGCCCAGGATAAGCTACCTAAAAAAATGGGCTGGCCCGTAAGGGCCAGCCCATTGAGCCGGTGACGCTTTCGTACCCCAGCGCTACGGCTTAACCTCCCGAAAGCGCCTGCGCGTAGCCGGTGGCTAATACCCCGAGCGCAAACACAATCATTAGTGTCAGTACCATATCGGGTTTCTTACGCCGCATAGTGCTTCTCCAGCCCCTTTAAAGTTGTCAACTTTAAGGCGTCATCCTGGTTACCTGTCGTTGATGAGCAGCCTAATACTGCCCTGATGACGCCCTTCATCAATATCGCCTGTGACTATAGGGCCAATAGGCTATCGTTGACAACGGCTTAACCCCCTATATGACATTAAAAAATAAACGCACACTGTTTCTTAACAAACTGACTTGTGAAGGGCTGCGCTGTAAGTAACCGCTCACATATTTGGCGACGCAAGATCAAGCCATGAACAGCCGGTAGGCGGGATTATCGCTTTCCCGCCAATAGCGGTAGCCAATCGCATCCAGATGCTCGGCGACGTGAGAGCGGTCACCGTTAGGTACCTGCATACCCACCAGAACACGGCCATAAGCGGCCCCGTGGTTACGATAATGAAACAGCGAAATATTCCAGTCATGGGGCAGTTGGGTGAGAAAGTTCATCAGGGCCCCTGGACGCTCAGGAAATTCAAAGCGATACAGCTCTTCTTCAAAGTATTCGCTGGGGCGGCCGCCACTCAAATGACGGATGTGTAACTTGGCAAGCTCGTTGTCGGTCAAGTCCTCGACCTGATACCCCCCGTCCCGAAGCTTGTCGATGACCAGTTGGCGATCTTCGCCGCCGGGTTTAACCTGCACGCCGACAAAAATATGCGCTTCGCTGTTATCTGCGTAGCGGTAGCTGAACTCCGTGACCATGCGTTTGCCAAGCGTGCGGCAGAACTTTTTAAAGCTGCCTGGCTTTTCGGCAATCGTTACCGCCAGGATCGCCTCCCGCTGCTCGCCAAGCTCGGTCCGCTCGGCAATATGCTGTAGACGGTCAAAGTTGGTGTTGGCGCCGGAATTGATGCACAGCAGGGTTTCGCCTTCCGCGCCGGTTTGCTGAATATATTTTTTCAACCCGGCCAGCGACAGCGCGCCCGAGGTTTCCGCGACGGCGCGGGTATCTTCAAAGATATCTTTGACAGCGGCGCACATTTCATCGGCGGTAACGGTAATCACATCGTCGATAATGTCTTTCACCAGCGAAAAGGGCACTTCGCCAATCTGCGCCACGGCAACACCTTCAGCAAAAACACCCACCTGGTCCAGCACTACCCGTTCACCGGCCTCCAATGCCGCTTTCAGGCAGGCGCTGTCTTCGGACTCAACACCGATCACCTTGATATCCGGGCGCAGATATTTAACGTAGGCAGCGATCCCGGCAATCAGTCCACCGCCGCCAACCGGTACAAAAATAGCATCAAGACGCCCCGCCTGCTGGCGCAGGATTTCCACCGCGACAGTGCCCTGGCCGGCGACAATATCAATATCATCGAAGGGGGGAATATAGGTATAGCCGTGCTCCTTGATCAGCTCCTGGGCATGCTCAGCGGCGGCAGCAAAGGCATCCCCCTTGAGGACTACCTTGGCGCCCCGGGCGCGGACCGCCTGTACTTTAATCTCTGGGGTAATCCGTGGCATCACGATCACCGCTTTGACGCCCATCAATTTGGCGGCCATGGCAAGCCCCTGGGCATGGTTGCCCGCCGACGCGGCGATCACGCCTTTGGCTTTCTGTTCTTCGCTGAGCTGGGCCATCTTGTTGTAGGCCCCACGGATCTTGAACGAGAAAACCGGCTGCAGGTCTTCGCGCTTGATTAAAATCTGGTTATTGAAACGACGCGACAAAAAAGGAGCAGGTGAAATGGGCGTTTCACAAGCGGCTTCGTAAACGTGGGCCTGGAGGATCTTTTTGACGGTAGCTTCAAGCATGCGGAAAATTCCAAGAAAGAACATAACCCTGACGGGTGCGGGGAAAGCTCCTATTGGTAGCAGATTACGCCGTTCGACGTCCAGCAGCGTTTTGATCGGCAGGCCGCGTTTAGGCCGTTATAATGGGCACCGAGTCCAATCTTCCCTGCGAAAAGGCATACCATGAACCAAGACGAACTCAAGGCCGCCGTCGCCGATAAAGCGATCAGTGAAATTGAACCCTGGCTGGAAAAAGACACCGTGCTGGGAATCGGCACCGGCTCGACGGCCAACCTGTTTATCGACCGCTTAAAGCCGCTACGTGATCAGTTCAAGGGAGCGGTGGCAAGCTCTGAGGCCAGTGCCAAACGCTTGGAAGCATTGGGCATCGAGGTGTTCGAGTTGAATAGCGTTGGAACACTGCCCTTTTACATCGACGGCGCTGACGAAGTGAATGCTCACTTACAAATGATCAAAGGCGGCGGAGCGGCACTCACCCGGGAAAAAATCGTGGCTGCCTGCGCCGAGCGTTTCATTTGCATCGCCGACCAATCCAAATATGTCAGCCAGCTTGGGCACTTTCCACTGCCGGTGGAAGTCATTCCCATGGCACGCTCCTACGTTGCCCGCCAACTCGTCGCCCTGGGGGCTGAACCGGTGTATCGGCAAGGCGTGGTTACCGACAATGGCAACCAGATTATCGACTGCTATGAATTCATGATCGACGACCCGGTCGCCATGGAAGCCACGCTCAACGCCATTGTGGGCGTGGTCACCAACGGTCTATTTGCCGACCGAGGAGCCGACATCCTGCTATTAGGCAACCCGGAGGGCGTTGAGCGGATCACGCTACGCTAATAATTTTGTAGCTTGCTCATCCTTAGCCAGGCCAGTTTTTACGCTGGCCTTTGTTTTATCGAACAATAACACCCCCTCCACCTCTCTTCTCACCCTACTCGTCCCCAGGCCCATACCCTTACCCATGCTCAAAGTATGACGAAAAGCATGCCGTGTTAGTGAGCAAATCCATTAGTCCGACTATTGCTTCTAATTGTAATTAGAATTAAACATAAGGATACAAACTGTTGCAAAAAAAAGCGCTGATTAACGTCTTGTGACGAAGACGTCATCAGCCAATAAAGGGGAAGGGAACATCATGTTGGATCACAACGATAAGCGTGTTCTTGTGACGGGTGGTGCAGGCTTTATAGGCTCCCATACGGTCGACCTACTTTTGGCAAGCGGTTACTCGGTGCGCGTGCTGGACAATTTTTCAAGTGGTCGCCAGGCCAACCTGCCTGAACACAAACATCTTGACGTTATGCAAGGTGATATCCGATCCCGCGAGGACGTCTCAGCCGCAATGCGGGGAATCACTCATTGCCTACACCTGGCCGCTCAGGTATCCGTTTCACGCTCAGTTGAAGATCCTTACGACTCTGCCACACATAATATCCTAGGGGCGCTTAACGTGATGCAATCGGCAGCCCAGGCAAAGGTCACGAAACTCGTTTACGCTTCTTCTGCCGCCGTTTACGGTGTGCCAACACAGCTGCCCCTGACCGAAGAGTCATGTCAGCAGCCGCTATCGCCTTATGGGCTGGAAAAATGGGTGGATGAACGCTATGCCGCCCTGCTGGCAAGCCTGCACAACTTACCCAGTTTAGGGCTGCGTTATTTCAATGTTTACGGCCCACGCCAAGATCCGCACTCGCCCTATGCGGGGGTTGTGGCGCGCTTTATCGACAGACTGCTTGCCCATCAAGCGCCTATCGTGTATGGCGATGGACACCAATCACGCGACTTTATCTATGTCGGCGATGTGGCCCGCGCCAACCTTACCGCGCTGTTCAGCGAACAGTGTGGTATTTGCAACGTGGCTACCGGTCAGCGGATTAATCTGCTTGAACTGATCGACCTTCTTAACCACTTCACCGGTTGTTCATTACCCGCCCAGCACCTACCCGCCAAGGCCGAAGATATTCAACATTCTTACGGGGACCCTCAGCGGCTGGCCGAATGGCTATCGTTGAGTCCGCAATGGACGCTAAGCGAAGGCCTGAGCGAACTCATTCAAGACTATCGCCACACCATCGCCAGGGAGTCAGCCTCCCCACTGAAGGTGAGCGCCTGATAAGCGCATTATGCGAATGGTCAATACCAATATAAAGGTGATGCTGTGGCGACTTCTCTCTTCCGTGGACTACTCTTAGCACTCAACATGCTAAGCAGTGCCCTGGTGTATGCGGCCACAACACCCGGCCAACCCAGCGTTGCGTTCTACTACGGCAATGACGCCCCCACCGAGCTTCTCTCGCAGTTCGACTGGATCGTGGTCGAGGCGGCCAATATTGACCATGACCAATCCCGTCAACTTAGACAGCACGGCGGGCAAGTCTTTGCCTACGTCAGTGTTGGTGAACTCGACGCATGGCGGGAAGCCAAGACACTTGTTGCCGAAGATGCGCTGGTCACCCGCAACGACGCCTGGAATAGCCAGGTCGCCGACCTGACCGCCCCCGAGTGGCAACGATGGTTGATTGAGGAACACATTCGACCATTGTGGAATGCGGGTTATCGTGGCCTGTTTCTCGACACTTTGGATAGTTATCGCCTATTTGCCCCTGAGGGAGACGCCGCTAAGCGCCAGCAAGACGCGCTGGTGGAGATCGTTACCCAGATCAAACGTCAGTTCCCCGATATGCAACTGGTGTTCAACCGGGGCTTTGAAATCCTTGACCGCGTTCACAGTGATGTTGCCGGGGTGGCCGCAGAGTCGCTCTATCGCGGCTGGAACCCCAGCACCAAGGTCTACGGGGCAGTGCCTGACGATGACCAGGCCTGGCTTTACGCACAGCTTGCCCGCGTTAGGGATGACTATCAGCTGCCCGCGATTGCGATCGACTATGTGCCCGCCAATAACCGCGCGTTAGCGCGAGACACCGCCAAGCGCATTCATGACGAAGGGTTTATTCCCTGGGTGAGTGTTCCACAACTCAATCAAATGGGTATCGGGCTGATCGAGGCCATGCCTCGGCGAGTGCTGATCCTGTTTGATAAAGCCAAGACGGAAGCTGGCGAGTTGGCCTACACCAACGCCCATCGTTACCTGGCAATGCCCCTTGAGTACCTTGGCTACGGCGCCGAGTATCGCGACGTCAATGAGCCGCTGCCCAGCGACACCCTGCACGGCCGCTATGCAGGCGTGGTCACATGGTTTAACGAGTCGTTAACGAATGCCCCACATTATGCCCCCTGGCTACAGCATCAAATGGAGAATGGCCTGCGTGCAGTCATCATCGGTGATCCAGGCATACCGCTCTCGGGCTCGTTGGGTACTTTAATGGGGCTGCGTGAAGTCAGCGGTCTTGTGGCTTCCTCGTTAACACCACTGGAACATGACAACCTGGTTGATTTCGAAGGGTTTCCACACCCGTCCCCCGCACCGCAGACCAGCTACCAGATACTCAACAGCGCCAACACATCACATCTGACGCTGAGCGATGACCAGCAGCGGCGCTTTTCACCGATCATCACCGGCCCTTGGGGTGGTCTTGCAAGCCACCCGTGGATTTTCGAGCAGGCCAGCGAAACGCAAATACGCTGGAATCTTGATCCCTTTGCCTTCTTAAAGCGCGCATTAGCACTCCCGGACATGCCGATCCCCGACGCCACCACCGAAAATGGCGCCCGCTACTGGATGACCCAGATTGACGGCGATGCTTTTGTTAGCCGCGCCGACATGCCGGGCACGCCCTTCACAGGCGAACTGATGCTGTCGGACATTTTAAGGCGCTATCAGGTGCCTACCACGGTGTCGATTATTGAAGGCGAGATAGGTCCTGAGGGCCTTTATCCCCAGCACCGCGCTACGTTAGAACCGCTAGCCCGGCGTATTTTCAGTCTCCCTTGGGTGGAAGTCGCAACGCACACCTTTAGCCACCCTTTCGAGTGGGAAAGCCTCAATGAAAACGACTTGGCGGGCCAGGGTGTAACTCTTGCCAATTTCAATTACAACCTTCCGATTCCCGGCTATCGCTTCTCGCTACGACGCGAAATCGAAGGCTCAACCGACTATATCAACCGTGAGCTGGCACCCGCCGATAAGCCGGTCAAGGTGGTGCTATGGACGGGTAACGCACTACCGCCGGAAAAAGCCTTGGCGATTGCCGACGAGTTGGGGCTACGCAATATTAACGGCGGCAACACCAGCGTTACCCAAAGCAACCCGACCATGACCAATGTGTCGCCCATGCTGCGCCCGCTGGGCCGCTACCTTCAGGTTTATGCCCCGCAGATTAATGAAAATATATATACCAACAACATGCTTGGCCCACTTTGGGGCTATCGGCGAGCGATTGAGACCTACCAGCTCACCGACCAGCCGCGCCGTTTAAAGCCTATCGATATTTACTATCACTTTTACTCTGCTGCGAGTCCCGGGGCACTGCGTGCGCTCCATCAGGTATATGAGTACGTACTCACACAAGAGACGTTGCCGCTTTTTACCAGCGCGTGGAGTGATGTCGCCACCCAGTGGTACCACACCGGTATCGCCAAGCAGTTAGACAGTGGCTGGCAGATCAAAGGGGCTAACCACATGCGTACCCTACGTTTACCCGCGGACATGGGCTGGCCTGATCTCGAGCGCTCTAGAGGCGTTGCGGGCGTGCGCGACATCAATTCGGGTCGCTATATCGCGCTCTCAGGTGACCGTAACGCCACCCTTTACGTGACGACTAGTCAACCGCAAGTACCTCACTTGCGCTATGCCAACGGGCGCATCACCGAGTGGCAGACAGGGTCGTCCGGGCAGCTAAGCTTAGGCCTTGCCGCCGAACAGGTACCATTAAAGGTAGCGCTAGCCAACACCCATAACTGTCAAGTCTCTGCCCCTGGGGCGCGTATTGAACAACGTGATAACGCCACTCTACTAGCCTTTGACCGCGCTGATGCTGAGCGTATCGAGGTGCGCTGTGCAACGCGTTAATCCCAAAGCCGGTACTGTGTTGCGTCAAAGGCGCCTGATCCGACCGTTGACCCTGCGCCTGGTGGCATTGGTCATCGCCTTGATGTTGGTATTGCTGTTTCCTGCCCACCATCTGCTGACCCTCGAAAGCAGCGACAGCATGCCGAGCCGTATTTCACTGCTGTACTCCCAGGCACTGTTAAACGCCAACCCGGATAACGTCGAGCTACGCGTCAATCTTGCAAGCAAACTGCTCCAGGTGGGCGACGCGCCGTTGGCTCGCACTATCCTGATGCCTCTGCATGACAATGAAGACAAGACGATTCAATGGCTGCGCCTGTCCATCGAGTGGCAATTGCTCGCGGCGATCAAAGTGGAGCAACCAGACCGTCAGCAAGCCGTGCAGCAGTTTCAAGCCATCCTGCAGGCTTTCCAGACCAACGCCCATCTGCCTGCGGCGTATTTAGAACGCATGGCGGACTACTGGCTGGCCACGGAGACCCCTTCACAGGCCGCTACACTTTATGAGCGTCTTGCTGAGCAGCAGGTCGACAGCCAATATCATTGGTTATCACTGGCCGGCTACTGGTGGCTTCGCGCCGGTCACCCGGAGCGCTCGGCCGCCGCCTGGCATCGCGCTTACCGAGTCGCGGAAATGCCCAGGGTGACACTGGGCTGGCTTTCCTGGCTGATTGCCTCAGCGCACGCCCAACAAGGCGATGATAGCGCCGAATCGCCGCGCCGATCTGCAGCTCTGGAAGCGCTACGCTCCGCCCAACAGAGCCAGCAGGACGATGGTGTCGAATACGCCCGCGAATACCTGGCCGCGTTTCCCAATGACCGCGAGCTGCTCGACCTGGGTATTCGCCTCGCACTGGCCCACGGCCAGCCTCAGCAGGCGCTTGGCTGGTCACAGCGACTCATCGACCAGCAACCGGACATCGCGAACCTAGAACGCCACGTCAACATCGCCCTGGGCCTTAACGAATTAGCCAGCGCGCTGGGGGCGCTCGACCAGCTACGCCGCCAAGACCCAGACAACACCGCTTACCTGGAGCAACTGACCCAAACTCAGCAGTGGTCCGGCGATGCCGCGGGCGCACTGCAAAACGCTGATCAACTCGCCCGTCAAACCGGCGAGGAAAGCCATAATCGCTGGGTCATTTCGCTGGCACTGAGTGTCCGCGACCGACCTTCTGTCATACGCGCCTTGAACCGCCTTGATGGCCAAGGCCAACTGACGCTGGAAGACCGTCGTTTATGGGCCGATTTGCTTGAACAATTGGGCGAGCCCGACGCCGCGATTGAGCAGATCCAAGCCTGGCAGGCATCCGGCATTCACGACCAAGCGCTAGGTATTCGCCTGGCCACCTGGCTTGGGCAAACCGGACGCCTGGATGAAGCGGCTGACAGTTGGGCGGCACTCAATGTCCGCTACGGGTCACAGCCTGAGTTCATCCAGGCCCAAAACCAGTTGATGAGCGAAAACTGGCAGTTGGATCGTGCCTTGCAACTATTAGGCTCGCCCACGGATGGCATCAGCATGGGCGCCAGCAATGACAAGCAACGCGCCGAGCTAGCCTGGCAGCTAGGCGATAGCCAGGCCAGCATGACGGCCTATCGCAGGTTATTTGAACAGGATAACCTGGACGCAGAAGGCGCCTCCCGGCTCATACAAACCGCTGCTGATAATGACAACCTCGACCTTGCCATGCGGGTGACCGAGTACCGCTGGGCCCAGGCATGTGACGGCGATGCCCTGATTCAAATGCTCTATCTGGCCCAGCGAGAACGCCAGACAGCATTGACCCAGTCGCTATTAGCGATGGCAGAACAAACCCCTGAAAGATTCGCTAATTCGTCGGATTATTGGGCTGCGTCGGCACAGCAAGCGCTGCTCCGGCGAGAACCTGACGAAGCGATCAACGCTTACCAACGCGCCCTGGAGCACTCACCCCAGGACCCTGGTCTTCGCGCAGGCATGCTATACGCGTTGATCGCCTCAGGGGATGATGAAGCAATACGCGAGCGCATCACAGAGTGGCAGGAGCAGGCCGTTCAGACGCCTTCCATGATGAGCGCCATGGCCGACGCGGAACGTTTTTCAGGCAACCTCGATCAAGCACTTGTCTGGTACGCCTTGGCAAGCGACGCAGGTGTATTGGATGCCTGGCAGCAGCTTTACTACGCCGATGCCCTCAGTCAGCGCGGTGAAGTAGCGCTGGCATTTAACATGCGCTTGGCCGCCTTCGACGAGCTGTCGCCAACCTTTACCTCACCGCTAGCGTCTCCTCTGAGCGAGGCGCAGCGCCGCGACCATACTCAGGCAATGGCAATAGTGGCCAACCGACATGGCCCTGAGAGCGTGCGCAGCTGGTACCACCAGCTCGTGACAGACGCCTTTGCCGATACGCCCCCCCAACCCAGCGACAGCGAGTGGCTGTTCGATGCACACATGGCCATGCGACAGCCCGTTCACGCCCGCTATTTGCTGCTCCGCGCCCAGTCACAGGGGTATGTCAGTCCCGCCTGGCAAACGTTGGCTGTGGCCTTAGAAAAAAACGATCGCGATACACTAGAAGGGTTATTGGATAGCGATGCGGGTCGCGCGCTTTCTGCCACCGATCGCTTAGCCATTATGCGCCAGCTTGACCGTCGACAAGACGCCTGGGCGCTCGCCGAACGGCTTACCGCGAAGGGCGTGGACCGACGGCGTGATGTCGTCGAGCTAGCCGCCGACATGCCTCACCGGCTGGCCACTTCGGCTAAATATCGGCGCTTGGGCGACTTGGATATCGACTCACAGGACGTGTCATATCAGCTAAGTGGAGAGCGTTTCTGGGGCCAGCTTGATCTGGTTCGTCGTCAGCTAGATAACCACGACGACGCTGTCGATAGCCAAGACCTCCGCGATGAACAAGCCGTCGAATTAACCGTGGGCCGGAACGGTACGCGCCTTGATACCGAGTTATCGCTGGGCCAGCTAAACACTGACCGTAATAACCGGCTTTACGGTGGCGTGTCTCAACGCTGGCAGGCCACCTCACGCCTGGCAGGCACGCTGTATGGCGAAATAAGCCATGTGTCCGATATTAGCGACTCGATGCGACTGCTAGCCGTCGAAGACCAGATTGGCATTCGCATGGAATGGACCCCTACCGCCCGGGACACTCTGACCCTGGACGCTCGTCACGTGAATCTGCGCAGCCGCGAAACACGGCAGACATTGGGCGATGGCTATCGGGTAGATGCCGAGCTACGCCATGCGCTGCTGAAAGGGGCTACCCGCCAGTTGGATCTCAGTTTGTTGGCCAATCATGCCGACTATTCCATCGGCCAGTTGCCTGACGATATCCGCCAGCGACTACCAGCCAATTTTCAAGCTGATGACTTGCTCACCGAACAATCGAGTTTTGTAGGGGTCGGCGTCGCGCTGCGACGCGGGGAACCCGCCAGCACTTCCCCTTTGCTGGCCTCACCGAGTTTCGAGGTAGCGTTGGAAGCGGGCTACCAGCTACCCGAAAAAGATATCGGCCTTAACGCCCGTTTTGCCTTGGGTAGCCGACTTTTCGGTAATGACGCACTCAGCCTGAGCCTGGAGGCTGACCAGGGAACGGGGAATGATGGCGACACTAACCTGGGCGTTTCACTCACTTATCAATACTTCCTGGGGCACTGAACATGCCACGGGCGACCCAACGGCAACGCCGTTACCCCACCACTGCTTGAGGCGCCGAGCTAGCGCCCTGGAGATACAGCGATGCGTATTCATCATTTGAGGCCGTTGGCACAGCTGGCACTTCTTGTTGGCGTGATATTACTCAGTGGCTGCGCGGTCACGGATGTTCACCGCTCAGAACCGCTAAGCCGCCAGGCGCAATGGGCATTACTGCCAATTGCCAACCATTCGGAAACACCGCTGGCAGGGCAGAAGGCGGAAGCCAGCCTTACGACGCTTTTGCATCAGCAAGGCATCAGTTCCCTGACCCAGGCGCCTCGCCCGCCCCAGCAAAATTTATTGGCGCTGCCCAGTGAGCAGGACTATCAAGCGGCTCTCAGTTGGGCGCAGCAGCAAGGGGCGCGCTATGGGGTGACGGGGTCGGTGGATGAGTGGCATTACAAAACCGGTCTGGATGGCGAACCCGCTATTGGCATCAGTTTGCGCGTAGTGGATGTCAACACAGGGGATATTTTATGGAGCGCCAGCGGCGCACGGTCTGGCTGGGGCTTCAGCACCACCAGCGGCGTGGCACAGAAACTGATGGCGGATCTCGTCGACACCTTGCCCGTACAGCAGTGAGGCCACAATGATCCTATCGACCGATGAACGTCAGCCTGCACTGCCCTCCCGCGGGTTAAGGCTTCTAGAAACCGCCGTCATCACTCTCGGGTTTCCGGTTATCGGCTGGCTCATCAACCCAGATGACCCCTTGCTACTGGGCAGTGGCTTAACCTGGCTATTGGCTATCGCCCCCCTGCTGGTGGGCATGCGCTATGGCTTTGCTCTGGGTTTCAGTAGTGGCTTGGTCAGCGTCGTATTGATGGGGCTTGAGGGATGGTGGTACCACGGTGACCTGCTAAACGACTCGTCACAACGCCTGCCAGTGGCCATCGCGCTGATATTGGTAGGCATGGTGGCAGGTGAAATGGCCGATAACTGGCGGCGGCGTTTACATCAGATGACGGTTGTCCACCGTGCGCAGTCGACGCGGTTAGAGGAGTTTATCCGCCACTATCAGCTATTGCGCGTTTCCCATGATCAACTGGCCGAGCGCTTGGCGGCCAACCCGTTCACGCTGCGTGATGCCCTGAAAGCCCTTGAAGCCAAGTACCAAGCACTTGCGCCTGGCGTCGATGTGCTCAGGCAACACGGCAACGAACTGCTGAATTTCCTGGCCCTGCATGCCAGGGTCCAAAAGGCAGCGTTGATACCCGTCGATCGCCAACAGCGATTACAGCCACAGTCTGTCACATGGTATGGCGGCGATATTGCGCTTACGTGGAGCGACCCGATGCTCTTGGCCTGCCTTGAACAACGCCGCATGATCTGCCTTAAAAGCGCAATGGATCAAGGAATTAACATTGATAACGCGCCACTGCTTGCCGTCGTGCCTCTCATTGATGTCGAGCAACGCATCTACGCTGTTGTAGCTATTACCGCTATGCCTTTCATCGATTTTCATCGTGGCCACTTACACCTGCTGGCCGTGCTGGGGGCTCAGTTGGGTGATCTGTTGCAACAGACCCAACACACACTGCAGGGAGAAAGCACTGACCATCGCGCCATCGTCGCCCAGTGGGTTCGACACGCCAGCGATCATCAACTGACCTCGCTGCTCATCACCATTGATTTCTCAACCCGGCTCAGCGACATCCAGATAACCTCCGCCAAGGATAGCATCGTCAGTGCGCAACGCGGCCTCGACCGTAGCTGGGTCACTCCAAAAGACGACGGTTCGCAGCGACTCTATGTACTGCTGCCGTTAACAAAACAAACGGCCTTTGCGATGTATGCCGAGCGGTTAAAAGAAACCATGGCCGCGCAGCCGGGTATCGGCGAGGCCTGCCAATACATTGATGTCAGCTACCAGGTCATTGACGGTCGGCGTTCGGCCAGGAAGCTGCTCTCGACCAAGATTCGCCCCGAGGCAAGCCATGCTCACGCCTAGTCCTGCAAGACGTTTATCAATCGGCATGCTCTGGCTGGCCGCGGGCTTTGGTGCTGAAGCCTGGGGTGCTCACATGTGGTTCGCGACGGCAAGTGTGCCTTCTTTACCCATCATGTTGCTACATGGCGCTGGCGCGCTACTGATGGCGGAAGGTATTCGACAACTATTGCCTTCAGGCTACCAGCAGCCCTTGATGGGTAATCTTCTACTGCTGTTTTTATTACTCTTCCTGTTGCCGGGTATCGGCTTACTGGGTTTATTGATGGCCGTGGTTCCCGCACTTTATGGGGCTACCCCAAAACGTGACGTGTCTTGGCAGGCACTGAATTTACCGCCTCTCCCTTACCAGCCGCTCTCCCCGCCCAGCCCTGAGACCACTGCCATGCGGGAAGGCTTAGCCAGTATATTGAGCTATTCCGATAGCCCAGTGCTGCGCCAGGAAGCCATTCTGGCCTGCCGCCATCTACCACGGCGCCAGGCGATCAATCTGCTTCGTCTAGGCCTGGCTGACCCGACCGATGACGTAAGGCTGCTGGCCTATTCCATGCTCAGTGGCATTGAGCGCGATGTCGACGAACGTATCCAACGACTCGTTCAGCACCGCGAGCGCGATGGTGACCCGCATGGGCATTTCGCCGAAGCATTGGCGACCCTCCACTGGGAATATGATTACCTTACCCTCGCCCAAGGCAGCACGACGCGATTCTACTTATCCCAAGCTCTTGACTACATCAATCAGGCCATCGGCCAAGCCAATCACGCTCATCGACAGCTCTTACGCGGCCGTATATACCTGGCCTTGAAGGATCAGCAAAGCGCCGAACAGGCCTTTCGCCAATGTGAAATGCTCGACATGCACGACGATGACCTCGCGCCTTATCGCGCCGAACAGGCCTTTCAAACCCGCAACTACCATATGCTACGCGATCATTTGTCACGACTGAGCCCTACGGCCCAGCAGCACCCTGTGTTGCACCCTCTAATGGAGTACTGGCGATGAACTGGCCGACACTGAGTCAACATGACGACCCGGCGGATGTTACTTTGCTGCTGGAAGGTACCTATCCCATGGTACGGGGAGGGGTAAGTGCCTGGGTAGACCAGTTGATTCGTGGTCTGCCACACCTTCGTTTCGCGCTGGTTTTCCTGGGCGGGAGCCGCGACCATTACCACGGCATTTTGTTTGAACGTCCCGCCAATGTGGTGCATCTAGAATGCCATTACTTAATGGAAGACTTGTCCCCGCGTCGCACCATCAAAGCTAGCAGAGGTCGAGCCAGCACCTTTGTCAAGGTCCGTGAACTTCACGACACGTTGCGTCAACCAATGGCGAGTGACCAACAGCGGGCACTATGCGACGTTGCCCGGATGATTGGCCAGCGGGGTGGCTTAAGTCAGGAGGATTTTCTTCACAGCCAGGAAGCATGGCAATACATTGTCGATCACTACCTCGAGCATGTGACAGAGCCCTCATTTATCGATTACTTTTGGTCAGTGCGCAATATTCACGCGCCGCTCTTCATGTTGGCGCGCATTGCCAACGCCTTACCAAAAAGCCACTGTCTACACGCCATCTCTACCGGCTATGCAGGATTCTTAGGCGCGCTGGCACACCATATCCATCAGCGGCCATTGGTGATCACCGAGCACGGTATCTATACCAAAGAGCGTCAAATAGACCTGCTCGAAGCCAAGTGGATTAAAACATCCCGGGATGCGCTGTCCCACGGGTTTCAGATCGATACCGGCTATATTCGCCAGATGTGGATCCGTTTCTTCCAGGGGCTTGGCCGAATGACCTACGCCAGTGCCGCGCAAATCACCACGCTCCATGAAGGCAACCGCTTGCGTCAACTGCAGGATGGGGCGACTGAGGCACGTACCCGGCTGATCCCCAATGGCATTAACATTGAGCGCTTTGCCCCGTTGCGCGATGCCACCGCGTGCAACCAAGCGCCCATTGTCGCTTTGCTGGGTCGCGTCACGCCGATCAAGGATATCAAGACGTTTATCCGCGCTATGCGCCAGTTGATCAGTCAATTGCCTGACGCCGAAGGCTGGATTGTCGGGCCGGACAGCGAGGATCCGACTTATGCCCAAGAATGCCGCGACCTGGTGGCACAGCTGGGCGTGGAAAAGAACGTGCGGTTTCTGGGTTTCCAACGCACCGAAGACATACTTGCCCAAGTGCGCCTGGTAGTGTTGACCTCAATTAGCGAAGCACAGCCATTGGTGGTGCTCGAAGCCATGGCTGCGGGCGTACCCGTGGTGTGCAGCGATGTCGGTGCCTGCCGCGAACTGGTCATGGGCCATCAGGATATTCACCAAGCGGCAGGAGAAATCGTACCGATCGCCAACCCCATGGCGACGGCCAGTGCCATGCATTATCTGCTTGCTAATCCGGCGGTATGGCACAGTGCACGCGCCACAGGTATTGCCCGCGTTGAGGCCCAGTACACCGATATTTTAATGATGGAGCGTTACCAGCAGCTGTATAAAGATGTCATGCAACCCTCTTTAGCCGCCAGCGATTCATCGGCACCCGCGGGCAGCCCACTATCAACATTAACTGCACGTTAACCCCTTGGCGCTGGGAGATCATATAGATGGCCGGCATTGGTTTTGAACTGCGGCGGTTGCTACGCCAGGATAGCTATTTCAGCCTGCTGCGTGCCTATGGCTACGCGGGATTGATCAGTTCCGGCCCCTGGGTGCTGTCCATTCTGGCGGTCATGGCACTGGGCATCTTGTCAGCAGCAGCTAGCCCCGCCAACACCCCCCATGTGACAGCGTTTCTGGTGTCTGTCACCTGGCTTGTCGCCGGGTCGCTACTGCTGACATCACTGGTACAGTTGCTGTTTACCCGCTTTGTTGCCGACCGGCTGTTTGAAAAGCGCGATGCCACGATCCTGCCCAACGTGATGGGGCTGCTGACGTTGGTCATGCTGGTAGCCGCCTCCGTTGGTAGCGCCCTGCTGTGGTGGACTTTCGGACAGACACCCTGGCTCTATCAACTGGAAATGCTGGTCAGCTTTGTGGTGCTTTGCATGATCTGGTGCGTCACCGTGTTTGTCGCAGGAATAAAAGCCTACCGTCAGGTACTACTGGCGTTTGCCGTTGGCTATGGGGCCACGTTTGTTGGCGGCATGCTGCTCAACGATTATGGGCTTGAGGGCCTGCTGGGTGGCTTTGTGATTGGCCAGAGCCTGCTGCTTTTCATGCTACTGGCCATGGTAATTCGACATTACCCAAGTGATCGACTGTGGGCCTTCGAGTTGCACCGTGCCGGGCAGTGCCAGCGTTCGTTGATCGCCATTGGGCTGTTCTATCAGGCCGGTATTTGGGCAGACAAGCTGGTGTTCTGGTTCAACCCGGCCACATCCGAGCCCATTATTGGCCCGCTGCGCGCCTCGCCGATTTACGACCTGCCTATCTTTTTGGCCTATCTTTCCATTGTGCCGGGAATGGCGGTATTCATCATGCGCATGGAAACCGACTTTGCCGAGCGATGCCATGCCTATTACGACGCCATAAGAGGTGGAGACACACTGGGACATATTGAGACACTGCGCGGTGAAATGGTCGCCAGCGTTCGCCACGGTATCTACGATATTTTTAAAGTACAGGGCATCACGGTGGCCGGACTGCTACTCAGCGGCCCACTATTATTTACCTGGCTGGGGTTTTCCCACTGGTACTTGCCGCTTTTCAATATCGATATTGTGGCCGTGGGAATCCAAGTACTGCTGATGGCCATCCTGAACGTGCTATTTTATCTTGACCGTCTCAAACCGGCACTTTGGCTTTGCCTGCTATTTTTGTTAAGCAACCTTGTATTCACGCTACTCAGTCAACTTCTCGGCCCAGTGTTCTACGGTTATGGATACGCACTATCGCTTCTTTTTACATCTTTAGTTGGCTTGGCCGTACTGGACCATGAGTTTGAACATTTGACTTACCAAACGTTTATGCTGCAACCCAGCAAGGGTTAATCTGGAGAGACCGCTAGCGACTGGGGTACGAGCTTACCAAGCCCGTGCAGGGTTCGCTTGAGGGCGCCCTGCTGGGCATTGATTACCGCCAGGCCAGCCTGGCCTTTTTGTTGCGCATCACAGGGATGGTCAAAATAACTCATCAGCATCTCGGCGAGGGCATCGGGGCTATCCACTAGAACGAGGGCGCCGGCGGCTAACAGTGGCTCGGCCACGTCAGTAAAGTTTTCGATTGAGGGCCCGCTCAACACAGGCCTGCCCAGGGCAGCGGGCTCCAGCACGTTTTGGCCGCCCAGGGGGACCAAACTGCCTCCCACGTAAGCCACACTGCCCGCCGCATAGAGCAGCGCCAATTCCCCCAGCGTATCCGCCAGGTAGACCTGGGTCTGCTCCGTTACGACTTGCTGTTCGCTGCGACGGCTGAGCAACCAGCCCTCATCGCGGCACAGGTAGGCAACCTCATCAAACCGCTGGGGATGGCGGGGCACCAGAACTAAAAGCGCGTTTGGATGGCGCTTACGCAACTGAGCATGCGCCTCGAGTAATAGTGTTTCTTCACCATCACGGGTGGAGCCCGCTACCCATACCGGGCGTCCACCCCACTGACGATGTAAGTACTCACCCTCCTCGAGAACCTCATCCTGAGGGGGGATTTCAAATTTCAGCGACCCCACCACGCTGGTTACCTCAGCGCGGCAACCCAGCGCGTTAAAGCGCTCGGCATCTTCCGGTGACTTGGCAGCCAGCCAGCTAACGTTAGCCAGGGCGTCAGTCATCAAGGGTCGCCAGCGCCGATAACGCTGGTAGGCGCCAGACGATAGCCGACCATTGACCACGGCCACAGGCACTGTCTGACAACGGCAGGCGTGTAGCAGGTTGGGCCAGAGTTCGGTTTCAAACAGCAGCGCCATCGCGGGTTTTACCCGATCGACAAAACGCCTGGCCGCGCCTGGATAGTCGAGCGGCAGGAAGCGGTGAACAAGCCGCTTCTGTTCGCTTTCAGGTTGTTCATGGATGAGCGCCTGGGCCTGCTGAGCGCCCGTGGCGGTCATGGTAGTGATCAGCAGGCTGTGCCGGGGATAGCGCTCCAGCAAGCCCTCTATCAGCGGGCGGGCAGCACGCACCTCGCCCACCGAGGCGCAGTGCAACCAGAGGCGCGGCGCTGAAGGCAGTGGATCAAGACACATACCAAGGCGCTGCAAACGGGAGTAAGTAGGTACTTGCTCTCGCCAGATACGCCACATGATCAATGGCGAAAGGGCATACAGTGCCGCTGAGTAAGCAAGCCGAGGCCAGTTGGGTGCCGCCATTAGCGCTCGCGATCCAGGATCGAGCTGATCATCGCTGTGGTTGAGACACCATCTTCAAAGCCCAGTACTTTCACCTCACCGCCATTGGCAATCACCGCTTTTCCACCGACAATATCCTCTGGCCGATAGTCGCCGCCTTTGACAAGAATATCCGGCAGTACGGCTTCGATGAGCGCTTGTGGGGTGTCATGGCTGAAGGGGACGACCCAATCCACCGCCCCCAACCCTGCCAGTACCTGCATACGGCGATGGAGTGGATTGATAGGCCGCGTCGGGCCTTTTAGGCGGCCGATGGAGACATCGTCATTGACTGCCACAATCAACCGATCCCCCAACCGTTTTGCCTGTTCAAGATAGGCCACGTGGCCCGCGTGCAAAATATCGAAGCAGCCGTTGGTCATGACCACTCGCTCGCCCCGGGTCTGGGCAGCTTGTACGGCCTCTACCAGTTGGGTTGGCTCAATCACCCCGAATTCAGCAAGCTTATCGCCGTGCAGGGCGGTATAAAGCTCGGCGATCGACAACGTAGCAGTACCCGGCTTGGCCACTACCAACCCTGCCCCCAGATTGGCCAGCATCATGGCCTCGGGCAACTCATGGTTTGCCGCCATTGCCAACCCCATCAGGCCAATCACGGTATCGCCGGCGCCCGTCACATCAAAGACTTCCTGAGCACGGGTCGGTAAATGCAACGGTTCATGCCCCTCGTAAATCAACGTCATGCCTTTTTCGCTGCGCGTGATCAATAGCGCGTCCAACGCCAGCTCAAGGCGCAATGCTTCACCACGCTTTGAGAGCTCTGCATCACTGCTACAATGGCCGACTATTGTCTCGAACTCCGTCAAATTCGGCGTTATCAGGCTGGCGCCGCGGTACTTACTGAAATCGCTACCCTTGGGATCGACCAGCACCGGCTTACCTTGGGCTCGCGCCAGGGCGATCAGCTTCTCCACCTGGTTCAAGGTGCCCTTACCGTAGTCGGACAGAATCATCACGTCGCAATCAGGCAGCGCCTGCTCCACCTGGGCCAGCAAATCCGTGGTATCGACACCGTCCAGGCGCTCCTCGAAGTCCAGGCGCAGCAACTGTTGGTTGCGACTCATGACCCGAAGCTTGGTAATCGTGGGTATCTCTCCGCTATACTGAAAGTGAGTACTTACATTCGAAGCCGACAATTGATGCGAAAGCAACTCGGCATTTTCATCTGCGCCCACCAATCCTGCCAGGCCAACCCGTGCCCCTAACGCCGCAATATTCAACGCGACGTTCGCCGCTCCGCCGGGACGATCATCCGCATCCTCGACGCGCACCACCGGCACAGGCGCTTCCGGCGATATGCGCGATGTGCCACCGTGCCAATAGCGGTCTAGCATCACATCACCCACCACAAGAACGCGGGCATGCTCCAGGGCGTTTAAATCAACTTTCATCGGTGGTTCCTGTTGTTGGGCGCGCAGCCGTATGTGTCAGCAGTGCCTCGAACTTGGCAATCACGTCATCGGTTTTGATGAGTCCCATGGCGTCGGCATGGCGAACGCGCTGTCCCCAGCTTACCTCTTCCACCAATTTTTGCTGGTAGGTATACAGCGCCTCCGGGTAGGCATTAACGGCGAAATCTCGCCATAGATAGGGCGCCGCGCGCTGCGGGTTGGTCGTCGCGTAAAGTCCTAGTGTCGGGGTCCCCATGGCGTTAGACATATGCGCAGGACCGGTATCCGGCGAAACCACCGCACGCGCGCCATCAACCAACGCTAAAAGACCTTTTAACGAGGTCTGACCAATGGCATTGATCACGCTGCCTGGCTGGCAGAGCATTTCAATTTGCTCCCCGATCTCCCGCTCGAGGGAGCTGCCTCCTCCAGTCAACACGCTTTTCAGTCCGTGCTGTACCCACGCATATTCAATGACGCTTGCATACCCTTCCACCGACCAGTTACGGAAATTACGCAGCCGCACGTTACTGCATGGATTAATCACCAGATAAGGGGCTTCACCGCTGATCAAACGCGCTTCATCATAAGCGGCAGGAGGTACCGCCAAATTCCATTCCAGGGGCCCCTCTTCGACACCCATCAAACGCGCGAAGTCCATGAAAGATTCCAGTACATGAGGATTGGTCCTGGGCGCAATATGCAGTTGGGTAAATCGGTGCTGGGCATCTTTGGCCCGCGCCTTGTCGTAGCCCACACGCACATTGGCCTTCAGACCAAGCGATAAAATACTCGCCCGAATGGCTTGCTGCATATGCAAAAGCACATCGAAACGCGTATCCGCCAGCTCGCGCCATAGGGCGCGCATCCCCTTGAGCCCCGTCGCTTTGTCGTACACAACAAACTCGACCCCGGACAAGCCGGCCAGTAAACTGTATTCACCCTTGCCGATGATCCAGGTAATGCGCGCTTGTGGCCATTGGCGCTGCAACGCTCGCACGGTGGGCACAAGGTTGCAGACGTCTCCTAACGCCGAGAGGCGCAGAATCGCAATATGGTTAGGTTGAGCAGGCAGAGAGGGCTTCATGCGCTTAGCGGCACTCCGGCAAGGAAATAATCTGATTTTACATGATGCAGACAGTTTATGTGACGCTGCCACGTCACACCAACCCGATCCCGCCCTGTTCAGCGCTGAGTACTGGCGATCCCGCGATTTAGTGGTCGGCGAAGCCCCTGGTCGGGGCAGCAGCCTTTTTTTACAGGCCTCCCCTGAAGAGCAATGGGTTTTACGCCCTTACCGGCGAGGCGGTCTAGTCGCCAAACTAAGCCAAAAACGCTATTTCTGGCTAGGTGCTGAGCGCACCCGCGGCTTTCAGGAAATGCGCCTCACGGCCAATTTATTCGAGCAGGGTTTACCTGTTCCACGCCCTATCGCCACCTGCGTGGTTCGCCATGGACTCAGCTACGAAGCCGCCTTGATCACGCAACGCATCACCGGCGCAAAAGCGCTCGCCGAGTTGATCGTCAGCCACCTGGCAGATGAAGCGCTCTTGCAACGCGTAGGTGCCATGATTCGACGCTTTCACCGTGCCAAGCTTGATCATGTCGATCTGAACGCCCGCAATATTCTGGTCGATGCCAGCGGCACGCCATGGCTGATTGACCTGGACCGCTGTCGGTTGCGCCAACCGGGGAAGTGGCAGAGCGCCAATCTGGAGAGGCTTGAGAGGTCCATTCACAAGTTTGATTCCAGTCTATCGATCTCCTCTATTCTGCAAGGATATCGCGCTACGAGTTGATCAAACGCGGCCGTATTGATCCTCGAAGCGAATAATATCGTCTTCACCCAAGTAGCTGCCGGACTGAACCTCGATCAATTCGAGAGGCAGCGTGCCGGGGTTTTTCAGCGCGTGAATCTGGCCGATGGGGATATAGGTCGACTCGTTTTCACACACAAGGTAGGTCGCCTCTCCGTTAGTCACTTCCGCCGTGCCGGATACCACTATCCAGTGCTCTGCCCGGTGATGATGCATCTGTACCGAGAGCTTGGCACCCGGATTCACCGTAATACGCTTGACCTGATAACGCTGGCCCCTATCAACCGATTCGTAGCGCCCCCAGGGACGATAGACAACGCGATGATTGTTGAACTCGTCGCGACCTTCAGCCTTGAGTCGCTCGACGATTTTTTTAACGTCTTGCGTCTTATGCCGATCAGCGACTAATACCGCATCCTTGGTTTCGATAATGACCAGGTCTTCCAAGCCTATCGCAGCCACCAGGCGACTCTCGGAACGCAGCATGGTATTGCGAGTATCTTCCTGGATAACATCACCATGATAGCTGTTACCCGCCTCACACTTATCGCTTAACTCCCATATGGAAGCCCAGGCTCACAGATCGCTCCAGCGCGCCGCCAAGGGCACGACGGCGGCATGCTGTGTTTTCTCCATCACGGCATAATCGACCGAGATGTCCTCGCATCGGGCGAAAGCCTCGTTGTCGATGCGCGTAAAATCCAGGTCATTCTCTAGCTGAGCCATTGCCTGATGGCAAGCATGCAGCATATCGGGGTGGAAGCGCTCCAGCTCTTGCAGGTAGCAGCTCGCTCGAAACAGGAACATGCCGCTATTCCATAGATATTCACCACTTTCCAGGTAAGCAGTCGCCGTCGCCGCATCAGGCTTTTCGACAAAACGCCTGACACCAAAGCCCTGCCCCAGTGATGTCCCCTGCTGAATATAACCGTAACCAGTTTCTGGGAAGGTGGGTACCACACCGAAGGTGACCAAATAATCAAGCTCTGCGAGAGCCTGCGCCTTCTTGATACTGTCATGGAACGGCACAATATCCTGAACCTGATGGTCAGCCGCCAACACAAGCAGTAAAGGGTCATCGCCGTCTTGTGTCGCGGCAATGGCCGCCAATGCAATCGCGGGCGCCGTATTGCGCCCGACCGGTTCCAGCAATATAAGACGATTATCCGACCCTATCTGGCGTAACTGTTCTGCTACCAGAAAACGGTGTTCCTCATTGCATATGACGATGGATGATTGTGTTTCAAGCCCGTCCAGACGCCCTAGCGTCTTTTGCAGCATGGTAGGCCCACCATCCAGTGACAGGAATTGTTTGGGATGCAATTGACGCGATAATGGCCATAGTCTCGACCCAACACCACCCGCCAGGACAACAGGCAATAATGACATATCAGAATATTCCTAGGGTTATGAGGGCGCCACAGTATTGATTGCCGGGGCTCGAAAAGGTTCGGGTATCAGGCTGTAGCATAAACAATGCATATCAGGGATTTGTCTTTCTTTTTAAAGAACAAACACTCTTCCCACTCTCAACTTGCCATCCCCAAGTGTTAGTTACCAGCCCTCCTGATACTCGACTATGCACATAGACGTCCAATCCAACCTTCTGAGGGCTTGTTTCGTGTAAGCTGGTTCTATGGCACGCTAACAGATACTTCCTGCAACTTCCCGATATCAGCCTGATGACTTGCTAACGCCCTGGCACCTGTTCTCAAGGATATCTTTCACATCTGTACTGCAATTTCTGAGACACCTGCTGTCGTGATCCACAATTCGCGATGCGCCCAGCGGCTCCAATACAACCCTATTATGCAACCTCCGCTACACCAAAAGGATTCACCTTCATGAAGGTATTGATTGTCGTTCGTACGTTAAAAATTGGTGGGATGGAACGCGTAGCGGTGAACCTTGCAGACAGCTTTGCAGAACAGGGGCATGAGAGCCACTTGATGTATTTCAAGTCGCGCCCACCCCAGTTGGAACCGAGCAATGACCACGTCAATGTTCATCGTTTCGAGCTTGCACGTGCCATGTGGACATCAGGTATAGGCGGCGTCATCGAGATCGCCGCACGCCTGTTCAATAGCGTTTTACGCAAAAGCTATTTTTTATTATCAGGATGGTGGGGCGGAAAACTGTTTAAGCGCGAAATACGCCGCCTAGAGCGCCAATACGGCTCTTTTGACCGAATTATCTTTCGTGGTATTGGCACCTTCGAAACGGTTTGGTCTTTCCAGGACACGCGCGCCTGTTACGTTCTGGAAAATATCGTCAAGCCAACCTTAGGCCACAATGCCTGGTTGGAGCGACTGAAAGCACGCTGCCTATTTCATAATAAACATCTAATTACCGTTTCTCACGGGGTCGAAAAACAAATAGCGACGACAATGCAGGCGCTAAAGGTAGAGCCTTTATCATTGAAAACCATCACAAATCCCTGCCCTGTAGCCGCCATCCAGCAGGCCATGAAAGATGACTTCCCGGAGCGACCCAATTTCCCTTATTTACTCAACGTGGCCCGCTTAGTACCGCAAAAGAACCATGACCTCCTGCTGAGGGCGTATGCCAAAATGAAAACGCCCCTCCCGCTTGTGATTGTCGGCGAGGGGCCATTACGCAAAGAACTGGAGGCGCTTGCCATTGAGCTTGGAATTGCTGAGAACGTTATTTTTGCGGGCCGCCAATTAAATCCTTACCCATGGATGCACCATGCTCGTTTGTTTATCCTGAGCTCGGCACATGAAGGTCTTGGCATCGTACTGCTCGAAGCGCTGGCCTGCCAAACCCCTGTTGTTTCGGTCGATTGTCCAGGCGGGGTACGTGATATCATGACCGGTGATTTGGAAGCTTACCTGTGTGAAATGACACCGGAGGCGTTAGCAGCCCGTGTTGATGGCATTCTTGACGCTGGCGGCTACGCTATTGATGAAGGTTGGCTGGAACGTTTTTCACCAGCACACATTACTTCTGCCTTTTTGCAAGAGATGCCTGTTTCATGATATCGGCTAATATTATTGCCTTTAACGAAGAAGCCAATATTGCGGACTGTATTGCTTCCGCTCGCCAGGTTTGTGATGACGTTGTCGTCGTAGATTCAGGCAGCCAGGATCGAACCGTGGCGATTGCGACCGAGTTGGGTGCCAGAGTGGTACATCAGGCATACTTGGGCGACGGCATTCAGAAAAATGTTGCACTTGAACATGTCAAGTATGACTGGGTTCTGAGTCTGGACGCTGATGAACGTCTTACCCCAGAGATGGTAGAAGCGATTCGTCAGCTTGAGCTCGCGGCAACCGAGCACGACGCCTTTGCCTTTCGGCGACGCAACATGATTGGATCACGCTGGATCCAGGTCTGCGGCTGGTATCCAGATTACTGTATTCGACTCTACAACCATCGCCATGCACGCTTTGCTGACGTCAAGCAGCACGCAAAAGTCATCGCCGCCAATCCAAAGCGACTTGATGCGGATATGATACACCACTCTTTTGATAACCTTGGGCAACTGTTTGCCAAGCCAGGGCGTAATTTCAGTGGTCGCGCGGCCAAAATCATGTTCCAGAAAGGGAAGCGGGCTAACGCTTTCTCACCGTTTGCACATGGGCTAAATGCTTTTGTGCGTAAATATGTATTACAGCGCGGCTTTATGGGCGGGGTTGATGGCATGACCGTTGCAGTCAGCGCGGGGCTCAATAGCTATTTGAAGTATGCCAAGCTACTCGAGTATCAACGTGATCCCAAAGTGCTTGAAGCGGAAGATTTTAATAAGGTTTGGTGATCAATGCACATTACTCATGTCAATTTGGCGCGCGGATTTCGTGGCGGCGAGCGCCAAACTGAGTTATTAATCAAGACATTGGCAGAGCAGTCACACAACGACCTTTCACAAACACTGGTTTGCCGTCGCGACTCTCCCATGCGTCAACACCTGCATGGCGTAACGAAACTCACGTTTCAGACAGCCGATCATCAGTTGGCCGGACACTTTCATCTCGGCGACACTCAGTTGGTACATGCTCACGATGCAAAAGGCGTTCATTGGGCCTATTTGCACTATCGTTTAAAAGGCACACCCTATTTAATTACTCGTCGTGTTGATGCACCCGTTAGGCAAAAGTGGTTTAACCAGCAAAGTTACTCGCATGCATCCGCCCGAGTTGCCCTTTCCCAAGTTATAAAGCACCTTCTGGAAGACAGCCAGTGGGGCAATGTAACGTTGATACCGAGTGCCTATTCACGTTTAACGCCTAAACTTGAGGCCGCCAACAGTTTTCGTGAGGATTTTAGGGATAAATTCTTGGTAGGCCACGCAGGCGCCGTGGTCGATAGCCATAAGGGTCAGCGAGTGCTACTGAAGGCTGCGCAGATGCTTGAACATCAAGCGCCGGATATACACTTTATTTTTTTAGGTGATGGTAAAGATGCAGAGGCACTAAAAGCAGAGTCGTCGTCGCTTGGCAATGTCTCCTGGCTCGGATTTAAAAGCGATATTGCCGATTATCTGGCTGGCCTGGATATATTTGCATTTCCGTCACGTAATGAGGGATTGGGTTCCGTTATTCTGGATGTCATGCAGCTAGGCATCCCCGTCATTGCCACTGATGTAGGCGGCATACCCGATATCGTCAAACATGAGCATACGGGATTACTTATTCCCTCCAGCGATGCTGAATCGCTGGCTAAAGGGATTATTCGTTTACGTGAAGATCCAGCTCTTCGTCAACAGTTAGCTCAAGAGGCCACTGAGCATTTGGATCAATACAGCCCTCAGTCAATGGCAGCATCTTACTGGCATCTCTATCAATCAATAGTGAATTAACATTATGCTTGCAACGTCTGCAAAAGCACATAAAAACTTTCACAAGCTTAGCTTTTATGCCCGACATACCTTTCACCGCCTGATTCCAGGGGCTTTTCTTCAGCGTCAACGAAAAAACTTGCTTCGCAAGCTTAAGAGCTTTTCAGAGGACGAGCGGCAAATAATACTTAATCGTATTAATTACTGCAATCAACTGGATGATAACGTTGAACTTCCCGAGCAGGCCATAACGCTATCTAGTTTCAAGCGTGAGAAAAGTGGCACTTATTACTTGGATTTACTCAGCGTATTGCGCTATTTTCCACCTGAGCTACGCTTCTGTCATCGCTTTGGTGATGTAACCACTGTGCCCGACGTGCCCACCTTGGTTAAAAGCCGCCCCATCAGTGACCACAATCAAAACTCTGTTTTACTTAAGTTAAACCGCGTTCGTCATTACTACACAGTAAAAGATCCTTACCGCTATGATGACAAGCTTGACCTCGTGGTATGGCGTGGTTCTTGCCATCAAGAGCATCGGCGTCAATTCATCCGAGACTTTTACGATCATCCGCTATGTAATGTGGGTGACATTCACAAAAATGCGCTTGGCCAGCCTTGGCATAAACATTTCATGTCGGTCCCGGCGCAATTGAAGTATAAATTTGTGATGAGTATCGAAGGCAAGGATGTTGCAACCAATCTCAAATGGATAATGGCCTCTAACTCACTGTGCTTCATGAGACGACCACGCTTTGAAACATGGTTCATGGAAGGCACATTGCTGCCTGGATATCACTATGTGCTACTCAAGGATGATTACTCTGACCTTGAAGATAAAATCATCTACTACCGGGAACACCCCTGCGAAGCAAAAGAGATTATTCGCAATGCCAACCGTTACGTAGATCAATTTATGGATACCGAAAAAGAACGTTTGGTCGGCCTATTGGTTATGCAAAAATATTTCGAGCGTACCCATCAATTTTTCTCTCATTAACGCTATTATTAACATCCACCGATCTCGCTTCAATTTGATTCTCACTATTTAAATCAGGTAAATGTCATCATTCATTATCGCTTTTTCTCTAAACTGGATAACGTTAGGTTAGCCATCATTGCCATCACCCTGATCGGTCTCTCCCTTGGCTATGCGATCACCGTGCTAACCCGCCTACCCTGGTGGACGCTGTTCCTGTTTGCTCTCGCCTGGTTAAGCGTCGGTATAAAGTTACGCTGGGGGCGGCCTCTCAATGCACGTTACCGCAAAGTATGGCCGTGGTCGCTTGCGCCGTTAAGTCTATGGGGTGTTTATATCTACCTGGCAGACAGCTTCGGTAATGTCGACTTGGGGGCTGTTTTTTTCCATCTCCAGGCAGGCATGGCTGAGCATGGCGGTGCAGGCAAGATGATTACCGCCCTTGTTTATACACTGAGCATGCTTGCTGTATTGGCTTCTGTCACCTGGCTGTCCCGCCATGATCAACGTTGGCGATTGATAGAACGCTTTCTGGCGATTGGGCTTCTCGCCAGTAATCCTTTGCTTTTCGGGCTGGGCCAGCGCAGCGCGGCAGTGGTGGCCGACAACGCTGATTGGCTGGATCAGCGCTATGTAGCCCCACCTACATCTAATCAGAAAGAAGCCCCTAACTTGCTTGTACTTTATTTGGAAAGCATCGAGCGCACTTATGATGCCACCCAGTTTGGCGATGCTTACGATGACCTTAACCGCCTCGGTGAACGGGGCGTTGTCTTTGAGGGTATTCAGCAAATGGAGAATACCGGCTGGACCATGGCCGGTATGATCGCCAGTCAATGCGGTGTTCCCCTGATGCCAGCGGGGCTTCTCCATGACAGTCAGTTCGAACCATTGAAGAGTGTTGTTCCAGGTATTGACTGCCTGGGCGATATTCTAGCCGCCCAAGGATACCGACTCAGCTACCTGGGTGGGGCCAGCACGGAGTTTGCTGGCAAAGGCTTATTCTACCGCGGCCATCAGTTTCAACGCGTTCAAGGCAAGGAAGAGCTCGTACAGCGACTCGATGACCCGGACTACGTCAACAGTTGGGGAATCTACGATGACAGCCTTTATGACATGACAGTTGAAGAAATTCGTCGGCTTGACGAAGCAGATAACGGCCCCTGGGGGGTAGTGACGCTGAGTATTTCAGGCCATGCCCCCAACGGATTTCCTGCCCAGCGCTGTCGCGAACGTCAGGGCCCTTTTGATGAGCAAGACATTCTTTACTCAGTTGAGTGCTCTGCCTGGCTGGCACGCGATCTGATTAATCGCCTGAACAATGAAGGGTTATTGGATGACACCGTCGTGGCGATCATGAGTGATCACCTCACCATGCGCGTATCAGTATGGGACGAGCTGACCACGATGGATCGTGAAAACACCTTCATGCTACTGGGTGACCATTTGCCTCCCCAGCGAATTCAGCGAAATGCCACCATGCTGGATGCCTTCCCCACGATTCTTGAGGCTCTCGACTTCACATTGGATGGACACCGAGCGGGGCTGGGCGTCTCGCTGCTGAGCGATCAGAAAACCCTGGTGGAGCGTCATGGCCTGGATACTTTGAACGAGCACTTACGAGAGGAAACCGCCCTGCAACACCGTCTGTGGGAGGGGCTGGCACCCCAGCGTCAGGAACCCAGCCCCTCTCCACAGGAGCAGGTGATTGAAACGCCGGCAGACCGAACCGATGAAGTCGACATTATGCGTTAACGATCACTTTTTCACGCTGCCGGTCGGCCAAAATTGCCTGATAGACGGATTCTACGTGTAACTTATTCAAGCAGTTAGTATGGCCCAATGGGCAGGTACGCTCAAAACATGGGGAGCAGGAAAGTTCAAGATAATGAATCACCGCATTATCGGTAAGCGGTGGTGTGTAAGCAGGCGAAGAAGAACCATAAAGCGCATGTATCCGCACACCGACTGCGGCCGCTACGTGCATAAGACCCGAATCATTGGTCACGACCTGGCGGCAGTCGGCAAGCAGGTCCACCGCATCTGCCAGGGCCGTCTTACCACATAGATTGTGGGCCTGGGGGAGCCCTTTCACAATCGTGTCAGCGCCTTCATGGTCTTTGGGACCACCAAAAACACGTATTTCATAGCCATCGGCAATAAGCTTTTGGGCTAATTGTCGAAAGTAGTCGAGTGGCCACTGTTTCGCCGGTCCATATTCAGCCCCCGGCATCATGCCTATCGCCGGACGGGATGAAAGCATATTGGCCAGTCGTAAATTGACCAGATTGTCCCGGTCAATGGTCAGGCGCGGCTTGGGGATCGCAAAATCCCCTGTCGCCGCCTCATCAAGCGGCAAGCCTAACGAGACAAATCGCTTCACGGTTTGATCCAATACTTGCTTATCCAGCTTGCGGCGCTCTTTCAAGAGGCCATAGCGATGCTCTCCGAGAAATCCGATACGCTCAGGAATACGTGCCATAAAGGGCACCAATGCGGCTTTCCAGGACCGGGGCAGCACAATCGCCCGATCAAAACGTCCTTTCAGACGATTGGCAAGTTCGCGCCGACTGACAAGACCAAACTCGCCGTGGCCTACCGCCAGGGGCAGCACCTCATCCACCTCGGGCATTCGTTCCAGAATAGGCTGTGACCATGCGGGTGCGACCACCCCGATGGTGGCATTGGGATAACGTGCTTTAAGGGTCATGAACAGGCTCTGGGCCATCACCATATCGCCCACCCAGGAAGGCCCGATAACCAGTAGCCGCATGGCGGAATTAGCCATTGAGCCACTCCAGATACGCTTTGACCCCCTGGGCAACCGTTTTGAATTCAACATCGCAACCGGCTTCCCGCAGATTGCTTATGTCAGCACGGGTATAGCTTTGGTAACGCCCTTTCAGTTCTTCCGGGAAATCGATGTAATCGATTTGCCCCTTGGCGTAGAAATCGATGACCGCTTCACCAATCGCCTTAAACGGTTCCGCGCGGCCGGTACCCAGATTGAAAATACCTGAGGCACCTGGGTTATCCAGAAACCACAGGTTTACGTCGACAACATCGCCTACATACACAAAGTCACGGCTCTGCATACCGGCCTCATAGCCATCATAGGCACCAAACAGTTTCAGGGTTTCACTATTACGGATTTGCAGGTGGTGATGATACGCCACGCTGGCCATCTTGCCTTTATGCTGCTCTCTGGGGCCATACACATTGAAATACCGAAACCCCACAACCTGGGTTGTCAGCTCATCCCAGCGAGTACGCACGTGTTGATCGAACAGCAGCTTGGAGTAGCCATACACGTTGAGCGGTTTTTCACACTCAGGCACCTCCTTGAATACCTCGCTACCGCCATAGGTGGCAGCTGATGAGGCATACAAGAAGGGGATTCCCCGCAGCTCGCAGTAATTTAGCAGTACTTTGGAGTACTCGAAGTTATTTTCCATCATATAGTGGCCGTCCCATTCCGTCGTATCTGAACAGGCGCCCTCATGGAAAATAGCATCGATCTTGGGTAGATCGACGCTCTCCCCCCGCAATGCCGCTTTTACCCTGGCGAGAAAATCGTCTTTATCAAGATAATCCGCCAGGGTGCAGTCAGCCAAATTGACGAATTTGGTGCCATCGCGCAAATCATCAACCACCATTACATCGTTCCGGCCGCGGGCGTTCAGCGCTTTGACCAAGTTGGCCCCGATAAAACCGGCACCGCCTGTTATGACAATCATTTCATTCTCCTTACCAAAAACGGCTCTGTTGGCTCTCGTGCCTATAACCTATCTGCTTGGGATTGTATACTTGACGGCTTATGAATTCATGGCCAACGGTGCTTTCCGCGATGAGTGTCTCGACAAACCAATCGACGCCTGATGTGTCGACCTTTCAAGGCTTGATCCTTGCGCTGCAACAGTATTGGGCAGAACAGGGTTGTGTCATTCTCCAGCCGCTCGATATGGAGGTTGGTGCAGGCACTTTTCACCCCGCTACCTTCCTGCGTGCCATTGGGCCGGAGACCTGGAACGCTGCCTATGTCCAGCCGTCTCGCCGCCCTACAGACGGCCGCTACGGCGAAAATCCCAACCGCCTGCAGCATTACTATCAATTTCAGGTGGTCATGAAGCCGTCACCCAGCAATCTCCAGGACCTGTACCTTGGCTCATTGAAACGCCTAGGACTGGACCCGCTGATCCATGACGTGCGCTTCGTCGAGGACAACTGGGAATCCCCTACCCTCGGCGCCTGGGGGCTTGGCTGGGAAGTCTGGCTGAACGGCATGGAAGTCACCCAGTTTACCTATTTCCAGCAGGCCGGCGGTATCGAATGTTACCCGGTCACCGGCGAGTTGACCTACGGGCTTGAGCGCATCGCCATGTACCTGCAAAACGTCGACAGCGTCTATGACCTGGTTTGGGCCATTGCCCCCGACGGCAGCGAAGTCAGCTACGGCGACGTTTACCTGCAGAATGAACGCGAACAATCCGCCTATAACTTCGAACACGCTGACGTTGACCAGTTATTTGCTAACTTTGACCATCAGGAACAAGAGTGCAGCAAATTGCTGGCAGCCAGACTTCCACTGCCCGCTTATGAACAGGTGCTGAAGGCGTCGCATACGTTCAACTTGTTAGACGCGCGTCACGCCATTTCGGTCACCGAGCGCCAACGCTTTATTCTACGCGTTCGGACCATGGCACGGGACGTCGCCACTGCCTATTTTGAGTCGCGCAAAGCTGAAGGTTTCCCCATGGCCCCGGAATCACTGCGCAACGAACTACTCGCCGATCAGGGAGACGCATAATGGCTGTTGATACGCTTCTACTGGAACTGGGCGCTGAAGAGCTTCCGCCGACGGCCCTGGATGCGCTTTCAGATGCCTTCGCGGCCGGGATCGAAAAAGGCCTGCAGGAAGCTGACATTCCCTTTCAGGGCGTTACGGCTTATGCGACACCCCGCCGTCTGGCGGTGCAGGTGAAAAACCTAGCCGACAAACAACCTGACCGTGAAGTCGAGCGCCGTGGTCCAGCCCTGGCAGCCGCCTTCAAAGAGGGAGCGCCCACCAAGGCGGCAGAAGGCTTTGCGCGCTCCTGCGGTGTCAGCGTGGATGAATTGATCCACCTGGAAACCGACAAGGGCACCTGGCTTGGCTTTCGCGAACATCAGCCGGGTGAAAGTGTACAGGCGCTACTGCCCGATATTCTGCGCAAAGCGATCAGCGCGCTGCCCGTGCCCAAAAACATGCGCTGGGGTACCTCGCGAATAGAGTTCTCCCGCCCGGTTCATTGGCTTGTGGCCCTTTACGGCAGCGATGTCATTGCCGCCGAGGCACTGGGTTTGCAAGCCAGTCGTACCACTTATGGTCATCGCTTCCACGCCCCGGATGCCATTCAGCTCGAGCATGCCGATGCTTACCTTGGCGCACTGGAAAACGCCTTTGTGCTGGCCGACCGTCAACAGCGCCGGGAGCGTATCCGCGAGCAGGTGCTGGCAGAGGCGGAAGTACAGGAAGCCAACGCGGTAATCGACGAAGACCTTTTGGTCGAAGTCAGCGGTCTGGTTGAGTGGCCCGTGGCACTGACCGGCAGCTTTGACGAACGCTTCCTGGAAGTGCCCGCCGAATGTCTGGTTTCCTCAATGAAGGCCAACCAGAAGTACTTTCATTTACTGGATGATCAGGGCAAGCTCAAGCCACTTTTCATTACCATCTCGAACATCGACAGCGCTGATCCTCAGCAGGTGATTTCAGGTAATGAAAAGGTCATTCGCCCGCGCCTGGCCGACGCGGCGTTTTTCTACGACACCGACCGTAAGCGTACCCTTGCTTCGCGTATTCCCCAGTTGGAAAGCGTGGTCTTCCAGCAGCAACTCGGGACCCTGGCCGACAAGGCACGCCGCAGCAGTGCTATCGCAAGCCACATTGCCGAAAGGATTGGCGGTGACGTCACCCATGCCCAACGCGCCGTTGCACTTGCCAAGTGTGATCTGGTGACCGAGATGGTACTGGAATTCCCTGAGCTTCAGGGCATCATGGGGCGTTACTACGCCGAGCAGGATGGCGAACCCGCTGACGTTGCCCAGGCACTTGAAGAACAGTACCTGCCCCGCTTTGCGACCGATGCCATTCCCCATAGTGCGACAGGCAAGGCGCTTGCTCTGGCTGACCGTCTGGACACCCTGGTCGGCATTTTCGGTATTGGTCAGCGGCCGACTGGCGCCAAAGACCCCTTTGCATTGCGTCGCGCCTCTATCGGTGTGCTGAACATCCTGGTCAAAGGCGAGCTCAATCTCGACCTTCGTGAGCTGCTTAACGTGGCCGCTGAACAGTACCGGGATCTCCCCAAGGCGAAAGGACTAATCGATGATGTCCTGACCTACATGCTCGATCGTTTCCGCGCCTGGGGCCAGGAAGAAGGCATCAGCGCCGAAATGTACCTGGCTGTTCGCGCCCGCCCGGTGACCAAGCCGCTCGATTTCGCTCGCCGCCTGCGTGCCGTCAAAGCTTTCGCCCAGCGTGATGAGGCGGCTGCCCTGGCAGCAGCCAATAAGCGTGTTTCTAATATTCTCAGCAAGCAGGAACATGACGGCAGCACTCAGGTCGATCAAAGCCTGCTGCAAGAGCCGGCGGAACAAGCATTGTTCAATGCAGTAACCCGCAGCCAGCAGCAGGTGACTCCGCTGTTTGCCGCCGGTGATTACCAGCAGGCGCTTGATGCGTTGGCAACGTTGCGCGAGCCGGTGGATAATTTCTTTGATCAGGTGATGGTGATGGCCGATGATGTATCCATTCGCCGTAATCGCCTTGCATTGCTTGCCAGTCTTCAGGCGCTATTCCTTGAAGTGGCAGACATCGCCCAATTGCCTCAATAACGCCAAACCAGTATCTGATACGGTTTGAAACACGGAAAGCCCGGCACCCAGGTTGCCGGGCTTTTTTATACCCACAGCACTGTTTCACGTGAAACATTCGCGCTTTTATTGATCCGCTTTTAATCTAAGGCTAAAGCGAAAGCACCACCATCACCCAAGGATACCTATGCCGAGTGCTCACCAGTTGGTCATTCTCGATCGCGACGGCGTTATCAACAATGACTCTGACGCCTACATCAAATCTTTGAGCGAATGGGTCCCCTTACCCGGCGCTATCGAGGCCATCGCCAAGCTATCCCGCGCGGGCTTCACGGTTGCGATTGCCACTAACCAATCGGGCATTGCCCGGGGTTTTTACGATGAATCGACGCTGCAAGCCATGCACGACCATCTTCAAAGTCGGGTAAATGCCAAAGGTGGCCAAATTGCCCATATCGCCTACTGCCCACATGGACCAGACGATCACTGCGATTGCCGCAAACCGTTACCCGGCCTGCTTGCTGAAATACAGGAAAAACTGGAATTGGAGAGCCTTGAGGGCAGCTGGATGGTCGGTGATAGCCTGAGAGATCTTCAAGCAGGTGAAGCGGTTGGCTGTCGACCGGTACTGGTCAAAACGGGCAAAGGGGAAAAAACGCTCTCCAGGAATATAGGTCTGGAGAAGGCACTGGTCTATCGCGATCTGGCAGAGTTTGCTGATTGGCTGTGTGACCAACAACAGACAATTCCTCAGCCATAAAAAAACGCTGCTCCTGAGCGGGCAGCGTTTTTCATCAGGCAAAGCACCGACTGTTTCACGTGAAACAGCGTGCTAGATATCGATATTCGCCGTCAGCGCATTGGATTCAATAAAGTCACGCCGCGGCTCAACTTCATCACCCATCAAGGTGTTGAACATCATGTCAGCCGCCACCGCGTCTTCAATGGTGACCCGCAGCATACGACGACTATCAGGATCCATCGTGGTATCCCAGAGTTGTTCCGGGTTCATCTCACCAAGGCCTTTGTAACGCTGCACAGAAAGGCCACGCTGACCTTCCTGCATCAGCCAGGCCAGCACTTCAGAGAAGTGGGCAACCGGCTTCTGGCGCTCGCCTCGAGCGATATAGGCACCTTCTTCAAGAAGACCGTTAATCGTGCCACCCAGCGCCGCAATGGCGCGGTAATCTGCACTTTCAAAGAAATCCAGACCCCACACATACTCGGTCGTCACACCATGAGCAATGAGCGATACGGCGGGCAGGTGAAGATCACGCTCCGTGTCTTCGTTGAGATAGAACTGATAACGCGGGCCGCCTTCATAGGCCACCATGTCATCCATGGCTTTTTGCAGCTCGGCAATCCAGTTTTCCATGGTAACGCGATCTTTAAGGCTTGCTTCACCCTCAAGAGGGGTGGCGTGAACAGCCTGCTTGAGCACTTCGATGGGGTATACCCGTGCAAGGCGGTCAATACGCTTCATCACATTGCGGTACTGGTTAACCAACGATTCAAGCTGCGACCCGGCGATACCCGGCGCATCGGCATTGACATGGAGCCCAGCACCGTCAAGGGCCGTGGTCGTCAGGTAATCAACCATCGCCTGCTCGTCTTTGAGGTAAAGCTCTTGCTTGCCACGCTTGATCTTGTAAAGCGGTGGCTGCGCGATAAACACATGACCGCGCTCGATCAGCTCGGGCATCTGACGGAAAAAGAACGTAAGCAGCAGCGTTCGAATATGCGAGCCATCAACATCAGCGTCTGTCATGATGATGATGGAGTGATATCGTAATTTGTCGGGATTAAACTCTTCGCGACCAATACCGCAGCCCAGCGCGGTTATTAGCGTGCCAACTTCCGCTGACGATAGCATCTTGTCGAAACGCGCCTTTTCGACGTTCAGTATCTTGCCTTTAAGCGGCAAAATCGCTTGCGTGCGACGGTCACGGCCCTGCTTGGCACTGCCACCCGCCGAATCACCCTCCACCAGATACAGCTCCGACTGGCTGGGGTCTTTTTCCTGGCAGTCGGCGAGCTTGCCAGGCAGCCCGGCAATATCCAGCGCCCCTTTACGGCGTGTCATATCCCGCGCCTTACGAGCCGCTTCACGAGCCCGTGCTGCATCAAGCATCTTATTGACGATTGCTTTGGCTTCGTTGGGCTTCTCGATCAAGTAGTCAGAAAATAGACGGCCCATTTCCTGTTCTACCGCGGTCTTAACTTCCGAGGAGACCAGCTTGTCCTTGGTTTGTGAGGAGAACTTCGGGTCAGGCACTTTTACTGAAATAATCGCGGTCAAGCCTTCTCGCGCATCATCACCCGAGGTATTGACCTTGGCCTTCTTGAGCAGACCTTCAGCCTCGATGTAATGGTTCAGCGTCCGCGTTAACGACGCGCGAAAGCCAGCCAGGTGCGCACCGCCATCGCGCTGGGGAATATTGTTGGTGTAGCAGAAAATACTCTCTGTAAAGGTATCGTTCCACTGCATGGCCACTTCCACTTCAATACCGTCCTCACGAACCGCGTTGAAGTGAAACACCGGGTTGAGCACTGATTTATTCTGGTTGAGGTGGTCAACAAACGCTTTCAAACCACCTTCATAATGGAAAAGCTCTTCCTTGCCACTGCGCTCATCCATCAAGCGGATGGCAACGCCAGAATTCAGGAAGGACAACTCCCTTAGCCGTTTCGCCAGAATATCATAGTGGAATTCGATACTGGTGAACGTCTCCGGTGAAGGCCGGAAATGCACTCGCGTACCACTCTTTTCTGTCGTGCCCACAACGGCGAGGGGAGCTTGGGGAACACCGTGGTGATAAACCTGTTCAAAAACGTCTCCCTGGCGCCAGATCGTCAGCCGCAGCTCTTCGGACAAGGCGTTGACCACGGAAACGCCCACACCATGGAGCCCCCCGGAAACCTTATACGAATTATCGTCAAACTTACCGCCTGCGTGCAGGACGGTCATGATGACTTCAGCGGCCGATACGCCTTCACCTTCGTGAATCTCGGTAGGCACACCGCGTCCATTATCGCTGACCGTGACGGATTCATCAGGGTGAATAACCACACGAATTTCGCTGCAGTGGCCAGCCAGGGCTTCATCGATGGAGTTATCCACCAACTCGAAGACCATGTGGTGCAGCCCGGTGCCGTCGTCTGTATCGCCGATGTACATGCCTGGACGCTTGCGTACCGCATCCAGCCCCTTGAGCACCTTGATGCTTGATGAATCGTAAGCCTGCTCGCTCATTGACCACTCCGTCGTGAAGTCTGTCTCTATCCGTGTCGTCTACCCTTCAGGCATTAACTGACTCAATCCATTATCCGCATGTTTCACGTGAAACATCCTTACATGGGTTTGAGCCTGCCATGTTTGCCTTAAAGCATCAGGTTCGACGCTGGTAATAAATACTTGGCACTGCATATCTTCCAGTAATTGACAAAACCTTAACCGATGCAACTTGTCTAGCTCGGCGGGCAAGTCGTCAATCAAATAGATGCAATGCCGCTGTGACGCTCTTTCCAGAAGCCGACCCTGCGCTAGCTTGAGCGCACTCACCACCAGTTTTTGTTGGCCTCGGGAAAGAACTTCTATCGCAGGTTGCTTATTAAGCTTGATGCGCAAGTCTGCTCGCTGAGGGCCTTGCTGCGTAAAGCCCATTTGCTGATCGGTTGAACGGCTAGCCTGCAGTACATCAACCAACGACCTTCTTTTATCCCAGCCTCTCGCATAGTGAAGCGTTAAACCGGGTAGTGGGAGTAGCCATTCGAGGGTTTCTTCAAATACAGGGAGAAACTCAGCGAACCAGTCCCGTCTTAGCGTATCTATTTGCTCACCCCAGTTAGCAAACTCTTGCTCCCAGATGGCAAACTCCTGAGGCTCTATTCTACCATGCCTCAACAAGGCATTCCGATGTTTCAACGCTCGACGCGTTCGCTTCCATATTTCGAGAAAACCATGTTTCACGTGAAACACACCCCAGTCCAGGAATTCACGACGACCTGAGGGGGAACCTTCCAAAAGGCGAAAAGCATCAGGATTGATGAGTTGAAGCGGCATGGCTTCCACCAGATCCGCTAGGCGGGCGTTCTTATCACCCTTGATACGCAGTTCCAGCTCGCTGGTGGCGCGCAAGCGACGGACCCCTAGTGCAACATCAGGCTCTCCGGACAAACGGCCATACAGCGTTACGTGGGGCGCATCTGTTTGAATCGCATGCTTGAGCTGACGTGTCCTGAATGACCTGCCCATGCCCAGGATATGAATGCCTTCCAGCAAGCTTGTTTTACCGCTTCCGTTAACGCCATTAATCACGTTGATACCGGGCGACGGTGCCATATCCACAGGCTGCAAGTTGCGAAGACCATCGAAATTAAGCTGAAGAAGACCCATTCACCCGTCACTTATTTTGTGCGCCCTGAAACGTAGCGACGGCGCCCATATGCGCCGTCACTCGGTAAATTATCGCCAACTGAGGACTTTATAGACGCATCGGCATGACAACGTAGAGTGCGTCACCCCCACCCGGCTCTTCCAGAAGCGCACTGCTATTGGGGTCTGCAAGGGTGATTTGTACGCGGTCTTCATCCAGTACGCCCATCACATCGACCAGATAGCCGACGTTAAAACCAACTTCCATGGCCGAGCCCGTATATTCAACGGCAATGTTCTCTTCCGCTTCTTCCTGTTCAGGGTTATTGGCCATTACCTTGAGGTTATTTTCCTCGAGATAAAGGCGTACACCACGGTACTTCTCATTGGACAGGATAGCGGTGCGGGAAAGCACTTGGCGGAGTTCGGCGCGCTCAGCAATTAAAACCTTGTCACCGTTGCGCGGTACCACACGCTCATAGTCGGGGAATTTTCCATCAATCAGCTTGGACGTGAACGTAAAATCACCGGTGTGCGCCCTCACATGCGTGGATCCTAATGTCAGGCTCACCGGCTCATCGCTATCGTCAAGCAAACGGGACAATTCGAGAATCCCTTTACGGGGAACAATGAGCTTCTGTGACTGATCAACGGTCACGTCCACCGGCCGCGAACACATCGCCAGGCGATGCCCATCAGTCGCCACGGTGCGCAGGAGGTTGCTCTGAATCTCGAGCAGCATACCGTTCAGATAATAGCGAACATCCTGCTGGGCCATGGCGAAGGATGTCGCTTCGATCAGGTGTTTCAGCGTACCACGCGGAACACTCAATTCCTGGCTGCCTTCGGCATCTTCAATAGATGGAAACTCAGCGGCGGGAAGCGTCGACAGTGTGAAGCGAGACCGACCACTCCTCAGGACAGCGCGACCCTCTTCAACCGCTAGCTGTATATCTGACTGATCAGGGAGCGACTTACAAATATCCATCAACTTGCGGGCCGGCACGGTTGCCGAGCCTTCCTGATCCACCTGACTGGCGACAGTGCGGCCAACCAATTCGACTTCCAGATCAGTGCCCGTCAGGGCCACCTGGTCACCGTCTACCTGGATCAGCACATTCGATAAAACAGGCAATGTCTGACGGCGCTCTACCACCCCTGCTACCAAGGTAAGCGGACGTAGCAGCGCCTCTCGGGAAATCGAAAATTTCATCAATACTCCGTTGTCTATCCTGAAAGACCTGCTGAAACAGGTCCGTCCTGGTTGATTAACTGGTCAGTAGGCGTAACAGGTTCTTATAGTCTTCGCGAATATCGGCGTTTTCTTCCTGCAACACTTTCACCTTGCGGCAGGCATGTAACACCGTCGTGTGATCACGACCGCCAAACGCATCGCCAATCTCAGGCAGACTGTGATTGGTCAATTCCTTGGCAAGCGCCATGGCAACTTGACGGGGCCTTGCAACCGACCGGGAACGCCGTTTGGATAATAAATCGGCAACCTTGATTTTGTAATATTCCGCTACCGTTCGCTGGATATTGTCGACGCCCACCTGCTTGTCTTGTAGCGCCAACAAGTCTTTAAGCGACTCACGTATAAAGTCCTGGGTAATGGTCTTGCCCATGAAGTGCGAGTCAGCAATCACTTTTTTGAGGGCACCTTCAAGCTCGCGCACGTTCGATCGAATCTTCTGGGCAATAAAGAACGCCGCATCATGGGGCAAGTCGACTTTGGCCTGATCCGCTTTTTTCATCAAAATAGCCACACGGGTTTCCAACTCAGGCGGCTCAATAGCGACAGTAAGGCCCCACCCAAAGCGTGATTTCAGGCGTTCTTCGACACCACTGATTTCCTTGGGGTAGCGATCCGACGTCAGAATCATTTGCTGACCGCCTTCCAATAACGCATTAAAGGTATGGAAGAACTCTTCCTGAGAGCGCTCTTTACCGGCAAAAAATTGAATATCATCAATGAGTAACGCATCAACACTACGGTAAAAACGCTTGAAGTCATTGATGGCATTGAGCTGTAGTGCCTTCACCATATCGGCCACGAAACGCTCTGAGTGAAGGTAGACCACACGCGCATTTTCACGGCGCAACGCCAGACCATTACCAACGGCATGCATCAAGTGGGTTTTACCCAGACCAACACCGCCATACAAGAATAGCGGGTTATAGGCCCCACCCGGATTTTCGGAAACCTGGCGAGAAGCCGCGCGCGCGAGCTGGTTGGATTTACCTTCCACGAAAGTATCAAAAGTAAAGTTAGGATTTAGCCCGCTGGTATGCTTGAGCCCACCCTCAACCTGAACCTGGCGCTCGTTCGAACGCCGGTCTGAACCACTTCCCTCCTCGCGTAGCTGATCGATTTCACGCTCGTCAGCAATATCGCCCCGTGGCGGCGTATGAACAGCCGCCGACGCACGCGGTGCCGGAGAGGCCGAGACCGGATTACCCAGATCACGGGGTTGGGGGGCAGGTGCTGCTGGCCGTCGACTACCTACCGTGAGGCTAACCTTGGGAGGTTTCGAAGGGGCAAGCTCGCGCATCAGTTCGCTAATCCGCTTGGCGTACTTGTCACTCACCCAATCGCGCACAAAGCGGTTAGGCGCCAACAAGCGCAGCTCGTTAGCCTCACTATCTTCAGCCTGCAGTGGACGTATCCACGTGTTGAACTGCTGCGAACTCAGCTCGTCCTGCAGGTAATCCAGGCACTGTTGCCAAAGCGCGAGTGACACACATCTCACCATCGGTTGAAAAAGGCCGACCATTGTAGCGTCCAACGGCGTGGTTATCCACACAGGACTGGGGCGTTTTAATAAGCTGTGGAAAACTTTTCAGGTGTCGAATTGATAGATATTCCAAGTGCTGATCGACAGCTTACTGTTCATTATCGCTGGGCATTAACTCACAGTTAATCAACCACTTATCATCGTCTTTTCCGCAACTTATACACAACCTCATCTAGCTTTTATATAGTTGAATTTAAAGAAAAATATAAAGTTGTTAACAAAATGTATCCCCACTATTAGCCACAAGGCAGCAGAAGACCAATGGCTGGACGCCGGTGCACTTCCCGGCAAGCACCATTGCGTGCTCCCTGACAGGCACCTGCGTGGACAGGCGGTATTTTTTACAAGGAAAAAATTGCACGTAACCCGGGAAGCCTCTACAATTTCCGGTCTTGAATTGAATCTCCCGGCTAGTTCCTCACTGGACCGGGTCTTTTGGAATTTATTTTCCGTCCTAACCACGTGGGAATAACGAGTTATGAAACGCACTTTTCAACCTAGCGTTCTCAAGCGCAAGCGCGCGCATGGCTTCCGTGCTCGTATGGCAACCAAAAATGGCCGCGCCATTATTTCGCGTCGCCGCGCCAAAGGCCGTAAGCGTCTGAGCGCCTGATCTCGGATTGCGTGTGCCACATCAAGGGTTTCCCCGGTGTTTTCGGTTACTTAACGCCGGGGATTACCGCTACGTTTTTGAGCAAGCAGATCTCAAGGTACATGGTAAAGGGATTATGGCGTTAGCACGCCGGAATACCCTCGGGCATCCCCGCCTTGGCCTCGTGGTCAGCAAAAAAAATGTGAAGCTCGCCGTTGATCGAAATCGCTTCAAAAGACTCGTTCGAGAGTCAGTCAGGCTACGTCAAGACCAGCTTCCCGCAGTGGATATTGTGGTACTTGCTCGGCGTGGCGTTCAGGACATGGACAATGACGTTTTATATCGTCAGCTCCATGGCATGTGGAAACGGCTTCGGCGCGACAGCCAGGCAGACAAGGCGCTACCTGCAAGCTCAAAGCACATTACTTGATGGGCACCTCATCGCTCGACCTCGGCCTGCCGCCTGGCAGGCTTTCGTGTGTCATGGGTCGAGTAATTGATACTGCGTCATTAGCATGTTCACCACCCAGCGGGCAGAACCCTCATGGACGTAAAACGACTTATATTACTGATTCCACTTGCCATTCTGGCCTATCTACTGGTTGTACAGTGGAATCAGGATTACGGACAGACGTCTTATCAACCGTCGTCCGAGGTATCGCAAGATCAAACACGCGATAACAACGCATCGTCGGGAAGTGGCGGTACGTCTGGCAATGACGACGCGGAAAACTTGTCGGTTCCCGGAGATAGCACTGCCGCTTCGCAGGACGCGCTAAACAGCGACGAAAGTGATAGCGACAGCCGTGACTTCATCGCGGTGACCACCGACGTGCTGGATGTTCGTATTGATCCACACGGTGGCGATATCGTGTATGCCGCCTTGCCGCAGCATAAACAGGCGCTCGAGTCGGATCGCAGCTATATTCTGCTTTCCGACAATCAAACGCGCAGTTACGTCGCACGCTCGGGCTTGCAACTTAACGGGGAAGCAAATCGCATTGCCTTTACCCCTGAGAAAAGCGAATACCTGCTGGGTGATGACGAAGAACAGCTTGAGGTCAACCTCACCGCCGAGATAAACGGCATTGAGGTCATCAAGCGGCTGACCTTCGAACGCGGCAATTATGCTGTTGACGTCAATTACTACTTGGCCAATAACACCGATGAGCCCGTTAGCGCTCGTTTTATCGGCCAGCTCGCTCGGGATAACAGCCCTGACCCGTCAAGCGGCGTCAGTATGGGCATGAATTCCTACCTGGGTGCGGCGTTTTCGACGCCTGAAGAGACCTACGGAAAGATTGATTTTGACGATATACAAGGCGGCAACTTCAATAATCGAGAGGCACAAGGCGGTTGGATTGCCATCATCCAGCACTACTTTGTCTCGGCCTGGGCGCCTTCCCAGGATCAGCAGAACCTTTACTACGTCTCGACAGACTCGCGCGACCGCAATGTCGTCGCCTTTGCTGGCCCCACCAGTGAGCTGGCGCCGGAAGAAGAAGCTTCCTTGGGCGCCACTCTCTATATGGGTCCCAAGGTCCAGGATCATCTTGAGGAAGTAGCGCCTAACCTTCGCCTGACGGTCGACTATGGCTGGCTGTGGTTCCTGGCAAACCCGCTCTTCTGGCTGCTTGACAAGATTCACGACATTGTCGGCAACTGGGGTTGGTCAATCGTCCTGTTGACGGTGTTGGTGAAAACCATTCTGTTCCCACTTTCTGCCAAGGCTTACAAGTCGATGGCACGGATGCGCAAGCTTGGCCCCGAGATGCAGCGTCTCAAGGAGATGTACGGCGATGACCGCCAGAAAATGTCTCAAGAGATGATGAAGTTCTACCAGAAGGAGAAGATCAATCCTCTGGGTGGCTGCTTGCCGATTCTGGTACAGATGCCCGTCTTTATCGCCTTGTACTGGATGTTGCTGGAATCCGTTGAACTGAGACACGCTCCCTTCATCTTCTGGGTGCAGGATCTGTCGGTGAAAGACCCGTACTTCATACTGCCGATTCTGATGGGCCTTTCGATGTTCGTGCAGCAACAGCTTAACCCCACGCCGCCTGATCCCATGCAGGCGAAGATCATGAAGATGCTACCCATCATCTTTACGTTCTTCTTCCTGTGGTTCCCGGCGGGCCTGGTGATCTACTGGGTGGTCAACAACATTATCTCAGTGGCGCAGCAGTACTTTATTACGCGCAAAATCGAGCAGGACCCAAGTATCGGCAAAGGCATGAAAACCAAAAAATAAAGCCGATACCTTGAACACCCAGACCCCCGCCCTTGCGGGGGTCTGGTGTTTCAGGGGGCAAAAACTCACACTACGCTCACTTGCCACCTGCACCTAAAAGAGAAACGCCATGGCAGACCGACTCTATACCCAAGACACCATCGCCGCCCTGGCCACGCCTCCCGGTCGTGGTGGCGTCGGTATTATTCGTGTTTCTGGCCCAGCCTGCCGCGACATTGCCGTCGCCATGCTAGGCCACTGCCCAGACCCCCGCTACGCACACTATGGCGCTTTCATGGGCGCAGAAAGCAGTATCGATGAGGGGATCGCTATACTGTTCCCGGACCCTCACTCGTTCACCGGTGAAGATGTGCTCGAACTGCAAGGCCATGGCGGACCGGTGATCATGGATATGCTGCTTGAGCGCTGCGTCCAGTTAGGCGCCCGTCTGGCAAGGCCAGGAGAGTTTTCTGAGCGTGCTTTTCTGAATGACAAGCTTGATCTGGCCCAGGCCGAGGCCATTGCCGACCTGATAGATGCCACCTCCCGCTCGGCCGCCGAAAACGCGGTGCGTTCGCTGCAGGGCGAGTTTTCCAATCGGGTAGCCGCGCTGGTAGAGCGGCTTATCGAACTGCGCGTCTACGTCGAGGCGGCGATTGATTTTCCCGAGGAAGAAATCGACTTTCTGGCTGATGGCCACGTGGCGAGCCTGCTGGACGAGGTAAACCGTGAGCTTATCGACGTTCGGTCTGCTGCTGGCCAGGGCGCCTTGATGCGTGAGGGCATGAGCGTTGTCATTGCCGGGCGTCCCAACGCGGGTAAGTCGAGCTTGCTCAACGCCCTGACCGAGCAGGACACCGCCATCGTCACGGATATTGCCGGTACCACGCGGGATGTGCTGCGCGAACATATCCACATCGACGGGATGCCGCTGCATGTGATTGATACCGCAGGGCTGCGCGATACGCCGGATGCCGTTGAGCAGATCGGCGTCGCACGGGCCTGGGCAGAGATCGAAGGCGCCGACCGCGTGCTGCTCCTGGTCGATGCGTCAACGACCGATGAAACCGACCCCATGGCAATCTGGCCTGAATTTGTCGCCCGGCTGCCGGACCAGCAGCGCCTGACGCTGGTACGTAATAAAATCGACACCAGCGCCGAACAGGCCGGCATAGACTTATCCACAACCCCACCCACGGTGCGTCTTTCTGCAAAGACAGGGATGGGTGTGGATAACTTGAAAGCGCACCTGAAAGATATCATGGGCTTTTCAGCGACCACCGAGGGGCGTTTTTCGGCCCGCCGCCGCCACCTGGATGCGCTTGACCGGGCAATGAACGCCCTTGAAACCGGCCGCCGACAGCTCGAAGGCAATGGCGCCGGTGAATTGCTGGCGGAAGATCTACGCGATGCGCAGCAGGCGCTAGGTGAAATCACCGGTGAATTCAGCGCCGATGATCTGCTGGGTGAAATTTTCGGTAGCTTCTGTATCGGCAAATAAGCTCTCCCAGACAGCGCTACTCCCCTACCAACCAAGACGCGCAATAGCGGCTCTGTGTGCCCAGCAGTGGTGTCAGCTGGGCCATCGCGCCGGCCAGGCGTTCGTCCAACCCCCAGGGCGGGTTGATCACCAACATTCCACTTCCGTACATACCGCGCTCCTGGGTGTCCGCGTCTCGCAGGCACAATTCGCTACGCCAGATTTTACGGATGCCGCTGCGCTCAAGCGCTTCCAAAAGCACCTTGTGGTTGTTGGCTGGCAGCAATGGATACCAGATCAACACCACCGCGTGACGCGCTTTCGCAAGCGCCACATTAAGGGTATCCGCCACCAACTGATACTCGTCTTTACGCTCGTAGCTTGGGTCAATCAGCACACAGACACGAGGCGTTGCAACAGGCAGACGCTGGCATAATCCCTGCAAGCCATCGCCATGAATGCGTTCTACGCTTTCTGCTAGCGCCTGATCATCGAAATGCTGGTGCTCGCCAGGGTGCAACTCAAACCCGTACAACCGCTCCCTGGCACGAAGCGCCTGGCTGATCCACCAGGGAGAGCCGGGGTAATGGGCCAATTCGTTGGGATGGCGCTGCGCACGGGACAGGGCATCCAGCCAGCTGCACAGCAGCGGGTCGGACACCGATTGAGCTGCTTCCCAGAGAGGCCAGACACCATCCCGATACTCCTTTAAGCGCTGGGTTTCTTCGCTCGACAACGGGTAAAATCCGCGACCCGCGTGGGTATCGATATATGTCACCGGTGAAGGTTTGCGCAGCAGATACTCGATGGTTGCAAATAACGTCAAATGCTTATGTACATCGGCAAAATTGCCAGCATGATATGCGTGTTGATATGACAACATGATAATTCGACAACTCATAAAAAAGCCCGCCATATCAGCATAGCGGGCATTGGGAAGGCTTCACAGCAACATTGCTTAGCCGCCTTGGCGTTGACCTTCTCCGGTGGGCGTTAAGGTAATTTCGACACGGCGATTCTGGCTGCGTCCGCTTTCAGTCTCATTACTGGCCACCGGCTGGGATTCACCATAGCCTCGAGTACTTAGACGCATTGAGGACACGCCATTCTGGTTCAAGTAGCTACCTACTGCCTGAGCCCGGCGCTCAGACAGTCGCTGATTATAGGCTTCGTCACCGGTGCTATCAGTATGGCCCGCAATGTTGATCCGGGTGTCAGCATATTCACTGACCACATTGGCCACTTCGTTTAACGAGCTGCGGGCCTGGCTGGTCAATTCAGCGGAATCAAAACCGAAAGTCACGCTGCTGGGCATATTCAGCACGATATCGTCGCCGCGGCGATCAATTTCAATGCGCGAACCTTCCAGGTTTTGGCGCAGTTGCTGCTCCTGGCGGTCCATATAAGCCCCTATGCCAGCACCCGCTGCGGCACCTACCGCCGCCCCAATCAGCGCCCGATCTCGGCGGCTGGTGCTACCATCCCCGGACAGCGCACCGGCAGCCGCGCCTACAACGGCACCAATACCTGTGCCGGTTGCCGTCGATGAGCGCTGAGTTTGACCGCCGCCGTAAGGGTCCGAGGTTGCACAACCGGCAACCAGCACAGCGGCCGCTAACGGGGTCAGTAGTCGAGAAATACGCATCGCTCACTCCTTAACATTGTCATCTACTTATGAAGTTACTCGTCGCTTATCAAAGCCAGCAACTCGTTCAAGAATAATAGACCTTGAGGCGATGCTTGCAGTCTTTTGGGCATTTCCATCAAAAGTCCTTTTTTCTCGGCATTGTGTAAACGCGCCAACAACACCTCAACCGGCAACCCCGTATGCGCTGACCACATGGAAACAGGAACCCCTTGGGTCAGACGCAGCGCATTCATCGAGAACTCCAGCGGCAGTTCGTTTGCAGCAATAGGCTGCTTGCCTGCAATAAAACCGCGCGGATCATTTACGCGTCTTAAATAGGCATCTGGCTGACGCGTTTTCCAACGCCGCTCAATATGCCATTGCCCCTGTGTATCAACATGACTCAACTTCCCGTGAGCGCCCGCCCCGATGCCCAGGTAATCGCCAAATTGCCAATAATTGAGATTATGCAGGCTCTGTCGATCAAGGCGCGCGTAAGCGGAAATTTCATAACGTTCCAGTCCCGCCTGCTGTAAACGTGAATGGCCCTGATCCTGAATGTCCCAAAGGGTTTCTTCATGAGGCAAGGTCGGTGGATGGACATAAAACGCCGTGTTGGGCTCTAGTGTCAATTGGTACCAGGACAAGTGTTCAGGTGATAACGCCAGCGCTTGCTCAATATCCGCCATCGCCAGTTGAGACGTCTGCTGCGGCAGGCCGTGCATAAGGTCAATATTGAGGTTATCAAAACCCGCCTGACGTGCCTGCCTGACGGCACTGACGGCCTCTTCACCACCGTGAATTCGACCCAATGCCGCCAGCTGTTCTGAATGAAAGCTTTGCACCCCGAGCGAAAGCCGGTTGATACCGGCATCTCGGTAACCGGTAAAGCGGCTTTGCTCAGTCGTACCCGGGTTGGCCTCAAGGGTGATTTCAATCGTCTCTGAAAATGGTAAGCGAGCACTCACTTCGCTTAAAAGGCGTCCATAGAAACCTGGCGAAAGCAGGCTTGGGGTTCCTCCGCCGATAAATATGCTCTGTATGGTTCGCCCCGCCGCCAGCTCAAGATCGCCATCAATATCCTGTAACAACGCCTTCAGGTAAGCGGCTTCTGGTAATTCGTTACGCTTGGGCTCATGGGAATTAAAGTCACAATATGGGCATTTTCGCACGCACCACGGCGTATGGATATACAGCGATAACGGTGGCAACGGCTCAGCCATGGGCCACCTTCAACACGTCGACTAACCCGCTCAGAGCACGACCACGGTGGCTCAAGCGATTTTTCGTTTCGCTGGGTAATTCCGCCACGCTTGAACTCTGATCGGGCAGCCAGAATAGTGGGTCATAGCCAAAGCCGCCCTCACCGCGCGGGTGTGCCAGCACTTCGCCTTCCCAGCTACGCTGCACAATAACGGGCACCGGGTCTTCAGGGTGTCGCAGGTAAACCAGAACACACCAATAACGTGCCGATCGCTGCCCTTCCGGGCAATCCTGCAAGGCTTCAAGCAACTTGGCATTATTACGCTGGTCGCTTTTGGGTTCGCCTGCATAACGGGCGGAATAGATGCCCGGTGCGCCCTGTAACGCATCAACCTCTAGACCTGAGTCATCGGCAAGGGCCGGTAATCCACTTTGGCGGCTCGCTTCACGAGCTTTAATAAGCGCGTTTTCCACAAAGGTCACGCCCGTCTCCGCCACGTCGTGGACACCGTAATCAGCCTGGGTACGCACATCGAACCCAAGTGGCGCTAATAATTCATTGAATTCTTTCAATTTACCAACGTTTCCGCTGGCAAGCACAAGCGTTTGAGTACTGGTCATCCGGCGAGCTCCTAGGGTGAACTACCAGTCTACGCATGCCCCTTGTTCGAAAAAAGCAATCCAAATGTAACGCGATGTATTTCCATCAAAAATTTTTCAAAGATTATGAAAATAATAAACCAATATATTCATATACTTATTCTTAAATCACCAATTAATTTCATCTTATTTGATGATTTTCTAGTAACATACGTTTACATTTAAAAACTATTAGACAACAATAAAATGGCTACCTGCTAATGCGTGATTTCTATGAGGGTCCTCCAATGCCGCAGGAAAAGGCTACAGATACGGTATTTGTCGTTACCGAAAAAAGCCCACAATCACAACTATTTGCTGAATATCTAGGGACTCATACCGAGTGCCAAGTGCATATCCAGTCACCTAATGAACGGATCACGGCCCCGTCATCGGGTAACACCCTGATGTTGATCGATAGCGATCACATAAGCGTTGATACCCTGCCAGACTGGCAGCATCAGCTCCCTGAGACGCTCAATAACGCGCCATTAGCTGCCTTTAACATCCGTGATATGGATCATGCACTTGAAGCGTTGTCCTGCGCGCAGTTGAAAGGGGTTTTCTATCGCCATGAAAGCCTGGATGTCATCTGCAAGGGCATTCATGCGCTGCTCGAGGGCGAGCTATGGATGTCCCGGGAGCTCATGACGCGGTTGATCCTGTTTTATCGCAAATATCAAAACAACGCTTTCAGGCCCGCCTGCGGTCTCACAAACCGTGAAATGGAAATTATCTCGCTGTTGAGTGCCGGGGCTTCCAACCATCAGATTGCTGAAAAACTGTTTCTTAGCGAACACACCGTTAAGTCTCATCTCTACAACATTTTTCGCAAAATCAACGTGCACAACCGTATCCAGGCACTGAATTGGATCCATCAGAATTTGGGCCCCATCCTGCCCAACATTGAAACCGCACGTAGTTTGCAGCGTCGCCACTAGTGCATGGCAAAGGGGATTGACGATGAAAGCAGTGCGCTATAAGACCGCCATCATCTGTTATTTCTTGCTATGGGCAAGTGCGACGACTCACGCCGAAGAAATGACAGAGACCGTATCACCCACTGCCAATGGGCAAGCGGCACTTGCCGAAGAACAAGCCGCAGTCGACGCTATCAACCAGCTTGCTGGCCCAGATGGCGCTAAAGCAGAACAACCCAGCAACGGCAGCGAATTAACCGGCATCATGGTGGACCGCACCATCACGATGGCGGGTAAAACCTTCTACCGCGCTTTCAGCCAGCGCGCCATGGGTAACCCGATTATTGGCAACGCCACTATCACCATCCAGGAACGCCCCGACGCCCGTTGGGGAAGCCAAGTATGGATCATGGAAGGCAATCAGATGCATTTCCGTACCCAACTCTCTCCCAGAATCAGTGAGGCTGATCGCACAGCGGGGGAAGCCGTACAAATCGTGGAAGAAGCTCTACTTCGTCAACAACTGACCTCAGCGCTATCTTCCAACAAAGACTTAGGAAGTGAGGAGTTACGATAATGAAAACACAGGCCATTCGCACCGCAGGTATCGGCTCAGCGCTGCTGGTCGGACTGTTAACGCTGCCAGTCCACGCTGGGGAAATGATTTACGAGCCGCTGAACCCTTCCTTTGGCGGGGATCCTTTTATGGGCAGCTACATGCTCAACAAAGCCCAGTCCCAGGATACCAATACCGATCCAAACACCCGGGATATTGAGCGTCTTTCATCCACCGAGCGACTAATTCAAAGCCTGGAGAGTCGCTTGATTTCACAGCTGTTGACCGATGTCGGCTCAGGCGACATCAGCGAAGGGGGCTTCGACAGCGATGAATTCAGCGTGGTAGTTCGCGATGAGGGCGGGGAACTGGTAGTACGCGTCGTCGATAAGCTGACAGGGGACGTGACCAATATCAGCGTTGGGGGTTTATTTAACCCATGAGATAGCCCATCCATCAACGCAAAGTTGTACGAACTAAAAAACCAAACGTCATAAATGATGGATAAGTCAGGGGATCATCATGAAGATTGTAGCTACATTTTTAATTGCAGGTTTGCTCAGCGGCTGCGCGGGAATGGTCGCCAATTCCGAAAATTTGGAAGGGACCCAAGCGACATTAACGCCGCGGGGAGCCACCTACCAGGATCTTGTCTCGCTACCGCCACCAGCAGGCAAAATTTTTGTCTCGGTATATGATTTCCGCGATCAAACCGGGCAGTATCGGCCTGCGCCCGCCAGTACCTTTTCCACGGCAGTGACCCAAGGTGCCGCTGCGATGTTAACCGGCGCCCTGGCAGATTCTGGTTGGTTCATCCCACTGGAGCGGGTGGGCCTGCAAAATCTGTTAACAGAGCGACGTATTATTCGTGCTGAGTTCGAGCGCTTTAATCAACCCGATACTCTCCCCTCATTACGTGCTGCTTCGGTCATGCTGGAAGGTGGTATCATTGCTTACGAATCTAATATACGAACCGGCGGTGCGGGGGCAGAATATTTTGGGATTGGGGCGTCGGGGGAATACCAGGTTGACCAAGTAACGGTTAACTTGCGAGCGGTGGAAATTTCTACGGGTGAAGTACTTGCCAACGTAACGACAACAAAGACCATCTACTCGAAAGAACTGCGCGCTGGCGTTTATCGTTTTATTGATTTTAGACGCCTTTTGGAAGCAGAAGCAGGCATCACTACCAACGAGCCAGTCCAGATGGCGGTAATGTCCTCTATTGAATCAGCGGTTATCCACTTAATTGCTCGGGGCGTAGAAAACAACCTTTGGAACCTCAGCAACGACGTTAACTTTGCAGACACGGTTCTTGCTGATTACTTGAATGCCCCCATACCCCAGTTGTAATTGGTCAAATAATGGGAAAACATAAATTATAAAATTAACAACTTATTAAGGCCATGCATACTGCATGGCTTTTTTATTTTAATACTAGAGCCCAAAAAAAGTATTAAGAATATAGTACCATAAAAGACGAATATAATTAAAAAAATCGTCTTACAAACCCTAAAACTTACGATAGCGAAGCCCGCCAAATAGTCCAAACTCAACACATAGAATACATTTGGATACAAAATGTTTCAGAGGGCTTCATCATGAAACGGCAGCGCGTCAATAAAGCATCAATGGGGATTTCCCCAGCCAAACATTCAATGTTGTTGGCAACACTATTGGCCGCCAGCATATTTACTGCCGCACCAGTTAATGCTGACGACAGTCGCATCGAGCAGTTCTTTAACCAGGTTGATATCAATAACTATCGGGGCAACTACAGCATTATTGACCAGATAGGTAATAACAATAGTGCCACGGTAAACCAATCTTACTCAGCTAGTTACCAACGCGGTAATTTTTCCAAGATATTTCAGTTCGGTAACTTTAATACCGCCAATATCGCCCAAAAGGGTGGCAACAATTTTGGTGTGATATTGCAAAAAGGCAATGCCCATGAAGCCAGCATTACCCAAGCAGGTGATGCACGGGAACTTCTAAAAGCAAATGTCTCCCAGTCTGGCAGTAATAGTTATATACAGATTTCACAATCGGGGAGTGGCTACCGCAGCATTAACGTAGAGCAAAATGCTTTCTCGGGAAATGCGCGTCCAGTCACCGTCGAAACCTACTGAGCAACACTGGTTGCCTCAGTAATAACTAAAGCAAGTAAATCGTAAAGGGGAAACACCATGAAAACTCAAATGACTGCTATCGCCGCCGCTATCGCGCTTGCCATGAGTGCATCTGCCCTGGCGCAAACATCACCAGGACCTGAATTCAACGGTTCACGCAATACCATTGATGGTATGGCTGGCCCATCCTATGACGGCAGCGGCCTGGGCAATGACTCTTTAATCGACCAGACCGGCGATTTCAACTCAACCAACGTTGTTCAGTGGGGCACGCAAGATTCCCGCATCAAGCAAATCGGTGATTTTAATACCGCCAACGTAGAGCAGGACGATGTGGTGGGTGGTTCAGGAGTGGGTGAAAACTATTCATTAATCGAGCAGCGCGATAAAGGAAACCGCGCAGACGTCTCACAAGTTGGTGACGAAAACGACTCCATTATTGACCAACGTGGTGGTAAATTCGGCGGCAGCTGGGCCTTCAACTACGCTAATGTCGTCCAAGATGGCGAGCTGAATGATTCATGGGTTGAGCAGGATGGCTACCGCAACAGCTCCAGTGTGGTACAAGACGGCGAGCTAAACGACAGCTACGTTAAGGCTGTAGGTGATTTCAACAAGACCTACACCACACAGACTGGTGACGAACTGGATAGCGATATTATCCTGTCAGGCAACGGTAACTACACTGCTGTTGAGCAAACCGGCTATGGCCACGATTCGTTCGTTCGCTCCGTCGGTAACTACAATTACAATAGCGTCAATCAGAGCGGTGCAATGGGAGATCCTTCTCAGCAAAACTTCTCTCAAATCCGCACTACTGGCTCTTTCAACTATAACTATGTTCAACAAGGCAACTAAGCGCTCATAACGCTGCCTTGATCAAAACCGCCTCTTCTCAGAGGCGGTTTTTTATTATCTGATCGACACCGTTAGCGTACCGCCCTTGCCCTGAGTAGACGAACGCGAGCGGTTGCTACCTTTCTGAATATCCACTTCCAGGCGATCACCATCGCTTAACAACTTGACCGTGCCTTCCAGTGCGGTGCCTTCAAAATTGAATTCCGCCGGTACCGTGCCGTTTTCCTCGATATGTTCGGTAGTTTCACCCTCGTGGGTAATGCGCCAATGGGCGGAGAACGCCGCGCCTTCCGACCCTTCCATGGTAATACGAATCGGATTCATCGATGGTTCCTCAAGCGATTGAGCGCTTAGCGGTAGGTGAAGGGTTAACCCCATTGCCAATAGCGTGGCGCCTGGCCACGTCCAGAGTCGTTTCATAATGGCCTCTACAACGCAAAGAGCCGCTTTTATCAGCGGCTCTTTGAGTATAGCGGAGTTTTCGTTACTTGCTGTTACATTAAGGCAAAGGCTTTCTCGGCAGCATCCAGGGTTTTTTGAATATCTTCTGGCGTATGGGCGCTGGACATGAAGCCCGCTTCGAACGCCGAGGGCGCCAGATACACGCCTTGGTCGATCATCGCGCCGAAGAAGCGGCGAAACGCTTCGGGGTCACAGGCGGTCGCCTGGGCAAAGTTATCCACACGGCGTTGGCCGGTAAAAAAGATCCCGAACATGCCGCCTGCCGATTGGGTCATCATTGGCACATTGGCGGCGTTGGCGCGTTCCTGCAGACCGGTGCACAAGGTTTCAACACGTTGAGTCAGGGCATCATGGAAGCCGGGTACCTGAAGCTTGGTCAGAAGCGCGATACCAGCCGCCATGGCCAGCGGATTGCCGGAGAGTGTACCCGCCTGGTAAATCGGCCCCATCGGCGAAATGTTCTGCATGATCTCGCGTTTGCCGCCGAAGGCACCGACCGGCATACCGCCACCCACGATCTTGCCAAGGCAGGTGAGGTCGGGGGTCACACCGTAATGAGCCTGAGCACCGCCAAGGGCAACCCGAAAGCCGGTCATCACTTCATCAAAAATCAGGATACTGTCGTGCTCGTTACACACGCGGCGCAGCGTCTCGAGAAAGCCTGGCTGCGGCGGAATGCAGTTCATGTTGCCGGAGACCGGCTCGACGATGATACAGGCAATCTGATCGCCCATTTCTTCAAAGCATGCCTCAACACCTTCGGGGTCGTTATACGACAAGGTAATGGTATGTTCGGCAAGCGACGCCGGTACGCCGGGTGAGCTCGGCTCGCCATGCGTCAATGCCCCGGACCCGGCTTTAACCAGCAGCGAATCGGAATGCCCATGGTAGTTGCCTTCAAATTTGACGATCTTGTCTCGCCCGGTGGCGCCGCGTGCCAGACGGATGGCCGACATTGTGGCTTCGGTGCCAGAGCTGGTCATACGCACCATTTCCATCGACGGAATCATTTCGCAGATCAGATCCGCCATGGTGGTTTCAACCGCCGTGGGGGTACCAAACGATAACCCGTTATCCAACCTGGCACGGACCGCCGCAAGCACATCCTGGTCTGCATGCCCGGTAATCATCGGCCCCCATGAACCCACGTAGTCGACGTAGCGATTGCCTTCAACATCGAACAGATAAGCGCCTTGCGCGCGCTCCATGAATACCGGCGGGCGATGCAGCCCCTTGAAGGCCCGCACCGGGGAGTTAACGCCACCAGGAATATGGCGGCTGGCAAGTTCAAACAATTCAGCGGAAGTCGTCATGGCGTCCTCTTCATTAATTGCGTGGCGTCATCAAATCAAAAACGTGAAGCGCGCGGGGTACGATTGGGTAAAAACTGTCCGCTTGGCGTCTCATAGCCATGTGACAAGCTTTGCCAGGTATAGTGCTGAGCTTGCTCACACGCAGTAAGTAAGCGCTCACCTACAGCCAGGCGCGCAGCAATCGCGGATGCCAGCGTGCACCCTGAACCATGAAATTGTTCAGGTAGACGCGGCCATGGCCACTGCCGGGTATTATCCGGTGAATGCAGCGTCAGTAGCACCTGATCGTCATTGCCGGGTAGCGGATCATCGGTTGCTGACACCAGCACCGCCTGACAACCCAGCGAAAGCAAGGCCACCGCCCTGGCCGTATCGTCATCCGTTGACTGACACTCAGGCGTGAGTGCTGCCAACTCGGCCCGGTTGGGCGTCAGGATATCGACCAGAGGAAGCAGCCGCTCGATATACTGTTGACGCAATTCGGGGGTCGAGAGTTCAGCACCGCCACCGGCTTTGAGCACCGGGTCGGCCACCACCGGCACACCGGGGAAACGCCGGATAATCGATATCGCCGCCTCAAGGGTTGACTCGCTGCTAATCAAGCCAAGCTTGATGGCCGCCACCGGCAGAGTCGCGATCTCATCGACCATCTGGTTGATGAGATAAGCATCCGTGGGCACCACCCGCACTACGTTATGGCAGTTTTGAATGGTCAGCGCGGTGGGCACGGTCACCGCCCAGCCGCCGCAGGCAGCAATGGATTCGCTGTCGGCGATCAACCCGGCTCCGCCGGTCGGGTCATGCCCGGCCAGTACTAATACAACAGGAGGTAATGGTTGTCGCATCAGAACGGTTTCACCACCGCCAGCAAGATAATGCCGATCAGGCCAATCACCGGTAACTCGTTAAACCAGCGGAAAAATACATGACTTTTCGTGCAACGTGCCTGGCTGAACTGCTTGAAGTAAATCAGGCAGACGTGATGGTAGGCAATTAACAGCGCAATCAGCAGCAGTTTTACATGCATCCATCCCTGGCTGAGCCAGGCGGGTGCCAGATACAAAAGCCAGCCACCGAAAATCAGCACGGCAATCATCGACGGCATCATGATGCCCCGATAAAGCTTACGTTCCATGGTCGTAAAATACGTCATCGCTTGCTGATCATCCGCATCGCGTGCCTGGGCATGGTAGACAAACAGCCTGGGTAAATAAAACATGGCCGCAAACCAGGTTACCATCGCGATTAGATGAATCGCTTTGATCCATAAATACATTGTCACTCCTTAGGCCAAGGCTCTTTGTGAGATGAATCATTATCGCGAGGATCGCTGTAATGGTAATAACGCTCGATAGCGCCCCGGGTGATGATACCTGAAATACGCTGTTGTTTCGGCCGATTACCGTGAACCACATAAAGCGCGTCCAGAGCGTCATTCTGCAACGTCAAAAAGGCTTCGGAAAGGGTCGCCTGTAGCGCGATGGGTGCCATTTCAAGCCGCTCCCCAGGTACTTCCAATAAATCGATCAATCCTTCAGTTGAGGCGTTATCGCTTGACGACTCATCGTGTTCAATCATCCAACGCGCCAGGGCAGCGGCTTTTAGCCCAAGAACCGGCTTATCAGAACTGGATCGTTCGATCACCAGCCATATCGGGTTATTTTCCAGTAAGCGGCGCGCCTGATCGGGCGTTATCATCCGCGATGTGCGAACCAGATGACGCTCCATCACCGCTGGCACCGACACCCTGGATAGCGCTTGCATCAGCGGTTGCTGTAGCGGGTGCAGCCCATAGCGCACGCTGCTGATAAAAAACCCTTCGCAACCGGTTAATTGACGCGACGTCAAGCAGGCAACCACCACTGCCAACATTCCCGGCAACATGATACCTGGCGTATGGGTTAACTCCAGCAGAGCCATAAGCGCTGCCAGCGGTGCTTGCAAGACGGCTCCCATCATCGCGGCCATTCCCAACATGGCATAAATGCCCGGGTCAGCGGCTTTGGCTTCCCATACCCAGCCCCCCAAGTGGCCACTCAGGGCGCCTGTGGCGGCTCCTATCACCAATACCGGGCCGATGACCCCGATAGGTACCCCGCCGGCAACCGTCAGGGCCGTCACGGCAAGCTTTACCGCAATCAACGCCAGAAGCACCTGAACCGCCAACTGGTTATTGAGCGCGGCGGCCACACTGTCGTAGCCAATCCCTTGCACCTCAGGAAACCAGAAGGCGGCCACACCGGTTATAAGCGCAACAACACCCAGGCGGCCCCACAAGGGCCACTGCTGAAAACGCTCCAAACGCGATAAATGAATGAACCCGCCCGCCAACAAACCAATCACCAGGCCCGTCATCACCACCCAGGGCAGGTTCATTAATGAACCAAGGGCAACGTCGGGGATATGGAACGCCGGTTGATTGCCGTAAACCACTTGCGCCACCAGCGCCCCCATCATGGACGCCAATATAACGGGCATAAAGCTCATCATCGTGTACTCCATCATCACCACTTCCATGGCGAAGATGACACCGGCAATCGGGGTGTTAAACGAGGCTGAAATTCCCGCGGCGGTGCCGCAGGCAACCAGTACCCGTAAACTGTTGTTGGGTAGACGCATCCGCTGACCAAGGCCGCTCGATGCCGCCGCCCCAAGATGAATGGCAGGCCCTTCGCGACCCGCCGAGAGGCCTCCCAGTACGGCCACGACACCCACCCACCATTGGTTGAGCCAGTTACGCAGCGGGAAACGGCCTTGGTGGTAGGTCAAGCGTTCGATGACATGGGCCACGCCAAGCTTGCGGGCCGTGGCTTTCTGGCGGTAAAGCAAGGCGCCGATCAGGCCAACAGCGATAAACGGAAGCGCCACCCGCCCCCAGGGTGCCAGTGACTCAAACGCTTCAGGATTGCCCTCGGGCATATAAAGCAACGCCCCCGCAGAGAGTAGCAAGCGAAACACGACCATCAAGGCACCGGTAATCAGCCCCGACACCAAGCCCAATACGCATAGCTGCGGCAGCGCATCGACATTGGCCAACTGGCGCCGAAAACTGTCCAGGGTGAAATCAGATCGAGAAAAAAGCGCCACAGGCAACCATCCTTGCTCTTGTGTCTATACACTCTTGTGTATCATAGCTGGATACGCATAAACAGCTTGGTATCCTATGCTTAAGCCGTTGGCGATTCGTTTTGCGCTCAAAAACTGCAAGGAGTCATTGTGATTAAGGTAGGCATTGTTGGCGGCACAGGCTACACAGGCGTTGAACTGCTTCGGCTTCTTGCCATGCACCCTCACGTCGAAGTAACAGCCATCACGTCACGTTCAGAAGCGGGCGTGAGAGTCAGCGACATGTACCCAAATCTGCGCGGGCACTACGACACGCTGGCGTTTAGCGAGCCCGACGCCAAACAGCTTGGTCGTCTGGATGCGGTGTTTTTTGCCACGCCCCACGGGGTTGCTCACGCACTGGCCAGTGAACTGCTGGATCAAGGTACCCGCGTGATTGACCTCTCCGCGGATTTTCGCCTACGTGACGCCGACGAATGGGCGCAATGGTATGGTCAGCCCCACGGAGCACCTGCCTTGCTTGGCGAAGCGGTTTATGGCCTGCCGGAAATGCACCGTGAACAGATTAAAACGGCGCGCCTTGTCGCTGTGCCAGGGTGCTACCCCACTGCCGTTCAGTTGGGTTATCTGCCATTGCTGGAGGCCGGTTTGGTCGATGCCGGCCGGCTGATCGCCGACTGCAAATCAGGCGTCACGGGTGCCGGTCGCGGGGCTAAAGTCGGTTCGCTATTGGCCGAAGCCAGCGAATCCATGAAAGCGTACGGTGCTTCCGGGCATCGCCACTTGCCCGAAATCCGCCAAGGGCTGACAGACATTCAAGCCGGTGCAGTGAGCCTGACTTTCGTACCGCACCTGACGCCCATGATTCGCGGTATTCACGCCACCCTGTATTCGACGCTCATTGAAGCACCCGGTGACCTTCAGACACTGTTTGAACGTCGCTACGCAGGCGAACCCTGCGTTGACGTCATGCCCCCTGGCAGTCACCCGGAAACACGCAGTGTGAAAGGCACCAATACGTGCCGTATTGCAGTTCACCGCCCGGAGAATAGCGACACGGTAGTGGTGCTATCGGTGATCGATAACCTGGTGAAAGGGGCTTCGGGGCAAGCCGTTCAAAATCTCAATCTGATGTTTGGCTATGACGAAGCCACCGGCCTCAGTGCCCCGGCGGTTATGCCCTAGCCTCCATTGGGTCGGTAATAGTTGACCCTTTTGCTAGGTTTTACTCATAATTAGTATCCATGCAGTCTATTCGCTTCGGGGCGAGCGTCTGTCACTAAAACGACACTCGCCCCATTCGCTCACGGGAGGTAGCCATGAGCAGCGCAGAATCCTTTGTTCCAACGCCACTGTTGTTGTCCGATAGTGCTCAAAAACGCATCAACGCCTTGATGGCAGAGGAAAACAACTCAACGCTTAAACTACGCGTTTATGTCACCGGCGGTGGCTGTTCAGGCTTTCAATACGGCTTCGATTTTGCCGATAACGTTGCCGATGACGACACGGTTATCGAATTTGGTGACGCCGCTCTGGTGGTTGATCCCCTCTCCTACCAATACCTGGTGGGCTCAACCGTTGACTACGAAGAAGGCCTTGCAGGGGCGCGTTTTCGAGTTCAAAACCCCAATGCCACCACTACATGTGGTTGCGGGGCTTCATTTATGGTGTAGCGGTTTCCCTTGAATATCGAACTGCGTCGACCCAGCGTTTATCGCAATTCCCACCCGTGACTTGACGCCCTGATGGTTTCTCGCCAAGGTTATTAGGTCAATAACAGGCTTAAGTACCAGTCGCAAAGCGGTGCACACTGCTTTGCTGGCACTTTGCCATACAAACCACGGGGAAAACCTATGAAATCGCTGCTATCAAGCACCGTACTTTCTTTATCCGCCCTGACGCTTGCGTTGGGCGGCGCTTCTGCTCAGGCGCAAGAGACGCCTAGCGTCAATGTCGCTACCGACCCAAGTTTCGTACCGTTTGAGATGATGGATGAAGACACCGGCGAGATGGTTGGCTTCGACATCGATATCATCAACGAAGTGGCCGACCGGGCAGGCTTTGACGTCAATCTCACCACCATGGACTTTTCAGGCATTATTCCTGCGGTGCAAACCGGCAATCAGGAGATCGCCATTGCCGGGATCACCATTACCGAAGAACGGGCGGAGATCGTTGACTTCTCTGACCCCTACTACGATTCAGGCCTGAGAATCATCGTTCGCGCCGATAGCGACGTTGAAGACATTGATGACCTGGAAGGCATGTCCATCGCCACCAAAACAGGCTCCACCAGCTACGATTTTCTGGAAGAAAAGTTTGGTGACGACGCCGACTATACGCCCTACCCCGGCACTTCCGACATGTACATGGCCCTGCTGGGCCGCAACGTCGATGCTGTCTTCTACGACGCACCCAACGTGGCTTATTTCTCGCAAACCCGCGGTGAAGGCCGTACTAAAGTGGTGGGTCCCCTCTACGAAGGCCAGCAATATGGCATCGTCTTCAACAAAGGCAGCGAGTGGGTAGAACCTACCAACGAAGCCTTGGCTGAAATGCGCGAAGACGGCACCTACGATGAAATCTATGAAAAATGGTTTGGTGAAGCGCCCAGCGACGAATAATTATCGCTGAACGTTATTTGACCATTTCATCAGGGCCGGGCGGCATCGCCCCCGGCCCTGTTCGTTTGTCTTCTCATCTCTCAGGAGAACGCGCGTGGAACCGAGCTTTGAGTTTAATTGGGAAGCGACCATTAACTCGATTCCCCATTTGCTACCGGGGATCCCCTACACCCTGCTGATTTCCTTTGGCGGACTCGCCATCGGTTTTTTTATCGGCATCTTTTTTGGCCTCCTGCGCATAAGTCCCCTCCGCTGGCTGCGCTGGCCCGCCATCGTCTACGTCGAGGTCTTTCGCGGCACGCCGATTCTGGTTCAGGTGCTGTTTATCTTCTACGGCCTGCCTCAGTTGTTGGGAAGCCCTATCAATGCGCTCGTTGCAGGTATTGCGGCCATAGCGGTGAACTCGGGGGCTTATATTTCCGAAATCGTGCGGGGCGGTGTTCAATCCATTGAACGTGGCCAGCGGGAAGCCTCCCTGTCGCTGGGTCTTTCACGTACCCAGTCGTTTCGTTACGTTATCTGGCCTCAGGCATTTCGCCGGATGATCCCGCCCCTGGGTAATCAAAGTATCATCAGCATCAAGGATACCTCTTTATTTTCGGTAATCGGGGTGGGTGAGCTGGTTCGTCAAGGCCAGGTTTATATCGCCAGCACCTTTACCGCGATGGAAGTCTATCTGATGGTGGCCATCATGTACCTGGCTATCACCTGGACCCTTTCAATCATCTTGCGACAGCTTGAAAACAAAGGCTTGGTAGGCCAATAAGGAGACGCACAATGAACGACAAAGCTCAGCAGATTGTGCGTATGCAGCAGCTCAATAAACACTTTGGTAGCCTGCACGTACTCAAAGACATAGATATGCACATCACACCTGGCGAAGTGGTCGTGGTGATCGGTGCAAGTGGGTCGGGTAAATCCACCCTGATCCGCTGTATCAACGGACTGGAAGAATTCCAGACCGGTTCGCTGGAAGTTGACGGTAACGAGTTGCTACCTAACGGCAAGAGTAGCCAGGCACTGCAAACCATCCGTACCGAAGTCGGCATGGTGTTTCAGCAATTCAACCTGTTTCCTCATTTAAGCGTTATCGACAATATCACCCTCGCTCCCATGAAAGTACGTGGCTGGAACCGTTCAGACGCCCTGGAAGCTGCCAAGCGTCTGCTTGACCGCGTTGGGATCTCCGACCAGGCGGATAAGTATCCCAGCCAGCTGTCTGGCGGTCAGCAGCAGCGTGTGGCACTCGCACGTGCACTTGCCATGGAACCGCGATTAATGCTGTTTGACGAGCCTACGTCGGCGCTGGACCCCGAAATGATTGGCGAGGTACTGGATGCCATGCGAGAGCTCGCTAAAGAGGGCATGACCATGGTGATCGTCACCCATGAAATGGGCTTTGCGCGTGAAGTCGCCGACCGTGTGGTGTTCATTCACCAGGGGGAAATCACCGAAGAGGGGCCTCCCGAACAGCTATTCGATGCGCCTCGACACGAACGTACGCAATCGTTTTTAGCCCGGGTACTCAAGCACTGATTTAGCCAAAAAATACGCTTGGTAACCGACATTTGATGGCCTGTGATCACCACAGGCCATTTTTTTTGCCTGTGGATAATTTATTTCTATAGGTTGTCACAACCTGCTTTTAACCTGCATCACGCCGCCTTCGAACTCGATAGCAGCGTATTTCCTTCCCTTGTTCACAGTCACGGTAACAACCCTGGTATACACGAGTGGAAAAACCGTGTCTCATCACAGCGGTGGATAAAACAAGCTTTCATCCACAGGCCCAACACGGTTTCTACTCAGTTAATCCGCCGTTTAATCATGTAGAAGTCAACAACATAACGTATTGATAAAAAAGATATAAAATCGCTTATCAACAGATTTTGTCCACACCAGTAGTAACAACATCAATAGAACTTCTCTTATATAATATTTATGTTGTTATTAGTAAGCGCTGCTGAACAAACGGGGTGTGGAAAAAACTGACGGTTACCCACAAGGGGTTTATACTGGCGGGCTTATTGAATTAAGGTGCGCATGCACCGACTCAACTCATCCGTGCCTGATGGCACAAGACGAGGTGTCTCTTGAATTACCCTGACCGCTTTGATGTCATTGTCATCGGCGGTGGCCATGCGGGAACTGAAGCCGCATTGGCCTCTGCTCGCATGGGCTGTCAAACCCTGTTGCTTACGCACAACATCGAAACGCTCGGCCAAATGTCGTGTAATCCGGCAATTGGCGGGATCGGCAAGAGCCATCTCGTCAAGGAAATTGACGCGTTAGGCGGCGCCATGGGTCTTGCCACAGACGCAGGTGGCATCCAGTTTCGTGTCTTGAACGCACGTAAGGGGCCTGCTGTTCGAGCGACCCGCGCCCAGGCTGACCGCGTACGCTACAAAGCAGCCATTCGTGGCATGCTTGAAAACCAGCCAAATCTGACGATTTTCCAGCAGGCCGCGGGCGATCTGATTGTGGATAACGACACCGTGCGGGGCGTGGTGACGGAAACCGGTATCCGGTTTCACAGTGAATCCGTCGTGCTCTCGACCGGTACTTTTCTCGGCGGTGTGATCCACATCGGACTTGATCAAACTCGCGGTGGCCGAGCAGGCGATGCGCCCTCCAATGCATTGGCTGAGCGACTGCGTGCCCTGCCGTTCCGGGTTGATCGTCTGAAAACCGGTACACCCCCACGCATTGATGCCAAAACCGTTGATTTCTCTCAACTTGAAGAACAACCTGGTGACACGCCAACGCCGGTGATGTCCTATCTGGGCTCAAGGGAAATGCACCCCGAACAGATGAGCTGTCACATTGGGCACACCAACGAGCGCACCCATGAGATCATCATGGCGAACCTCGAACGTTCACCAATGTATTCGGGCGTGATCGAGGGCATCGGGCCACGCTATTGCCCTTCGATTGAAGACAAGGTCCATCGCTTTGCCGATAAATCGAGCCACCAGATATTTATCGAACCCGAAGGCCTGGATACCAATGAGCTGTATCCCAACGGAATTTCCACTTCATTGCCGTTCGATATACAGCTTCAGGTCGTACGCTCGATCAAGGGAATGGAAAACGCGCATATCACCCGGCCAGGCTACGCAATCGAGTACGATTTCTTTGATCCACGGGATTTGCAGCACTCCCTGGAAACCAAATTTATCCACAACCTGTTTTTTGCCGGACAAATCAACGGCACTACCGGTTACGAAGAAGCCGGGGCTCAGGGCTTGCTCGCTGGACTGAACGCGGCACGCCGTGCCAGGCAGTTGGAAGCGTGGTATCCACGCCGTGACGAAGCTTACCTTGGGGTACTGGTCGATGATCTGATCACCATGGGTACCAAGGAGCCCTACCGCATGTTCACGTCACGCGCGGAATACCGTCTGTTGCTGCGTGAAGACAACGCCGATCTCCGGCTCACTGAAAAAGGTCGCGAATTGGGGCTGGTGGATGACATGCGCTGGGCAGCGTTCAGTAAAAAGCGCGATGCCATCGAGCACGAGTCGGCTCGGCTTGCCAGTACCTGGGTTCAGCCGAAAAGCCCGGCCGCCGCTGTTATCGCCGAGCACACCGGCCAGGCGTTGAACCGCGAGTACCGGTTGAGCGATCTGCTGAAACGCCCGGAACTGAGCTATGCGACCTTGACCCATCTTCCCGGTCTGGAAGCTTCTCCGGTGACCGACGAGGCCGTGGCTGAACAAGTGCAGATTCAGGCAAAATATCAGGGGTATATCGATCGTCAGCAGGACGAGATTGATAAACTCAAACGCCATGAGGCGATGCCCCTACCTGCTGATCTGGATTATCACCGCGTTGAAGGCCTATCCAATGAAATTCGCCAAAAACTCAGCGAAGCACGGCCTGAAACTCTCGCCCAGGCGGCGCGTATTTCGGGCGTGACGCCTGCGGCCGTATCGATATTGCTGATTCAACTCAAGAAACGTCGGCTGATATCGACACCCGAGGTGGCCAACGGATGAGCGGCGTATCAACGCTGTTTTCCGATTTACCCAGCCAGGTCGAAACGCGGCTGGATGAAGGTCTCAGCGCATTAGGCACCCCAATAACAGCCCAGCAGCGTGATCAACTGCTGGGCCTGCTTGCGCTATTGCACAAGTGGAACCGGGCTTATAATCTCACCGCAGTACGCGATGTTAACGACATGGTATCGCGCCACGTGCTGGATAGTGCAGCCGTGCTGCCGTTTGTCGAAGGGCCCAAGCTTCTTGATGTTGGTGCAGGTCCCGGGTTGCCGGGGCTGGTCCTGGCCATTCTCAAGCCCGAGCTATCCGTGACCCTTCTGGACAGCAACGGCAAGAAAGTCCGCTTTCAGCGCCAGGCGGTGATGGAGCTCGGATTGTCGAACGTGACCCCCGTTCAAGCGCGGGTAGAGCAGTTTGCTGACAGCGTCTTTGATCAAGTGATTTCGCGGGCATTTGCCAGTTTGGTGGATTTTGTCAATCTGACGCGAAAACTTCCGACGGCGGAAGGACAGTGGCTGGCGATGAAAGGCCCTGGTGCCAATGAAGAATTGCGTGATCTGCCGGGTGATGTTCAGCTTTATACAAGACACGCGTTACATGTCCCCTTTGAGACGGCCGAGCGACAGCTGTTGATTCTGACCCCACAAGGAGTTGAGTAAGTGAGCCAGATCATTGCCCTAACCAACCAGAAAGGCGGCGTGGGCAAGTCCACTTCAGCCGTGAACCTGGCTGCTAGCCTCGCTGGACTCGACCGTCGGGTGCTGCTGGTGGACCTTGATCCGCAAGGCCACGCCAGTATGGGCAGTGGTATCGACAAGCACAGCTTGGATAAGAGCGTTTTGGACGTTCTTCTGGGTGAGGCGACGGCCGCTGATACTATCGTTCGCAAGCTGCCAGTCAAATACGATGTGCTACCCAGCAACGGTGATTTGACCGCGGCAGAAGTGGAACTGATGCATGCCGATCAGCGTGAAAGCGGCTTAAGCAACGCCCTTGCCAGCGTCTTCGCCGAATACGACGTGGTGCTGATTGACTGCCCTCCATCGCTCAACATGCTGACCGTCAATGCGCTGACGGCCGCTCACGGGGTGCTGATTCCGCTACAGTGTGAATTCTACGCGTTGGAAGGGCTGTCGGCGCTGCTCGATACGGTTGAGCAAATCAAGCAAAGCATCAATCCCGATCTGGCGATTTCCGGTATTCTGCGCACCATGTACGACAAGCGGACCAGCCTGACCCGTGAAGTCGACAAGCAGTTGCGCGACTATTTCGGTGATGCCCTGCTGAAAACCACGATTCCGCGTAACGTCAAAGTGGCAGAGGCGCCCAGTCACGGCCTGCCGGTCACCCAGTATGCGCGCTTCTCGCGCGGTAGCCAGGCCTACCGTGTATTAGCAAAAGAGCTAATTCGTCGACTCGCGCTATAATCACCACGACGGATTTATTTTTCACGAGGGAATGCCCATGACGCGTAAACCCGCGCTAGGACGTGGCTTGGATGCTCTGATTGGTGCTGGTGCCCGCCGCCGCGACAGTCTGGAGTTTGCCGCAGGCTCATCCCCGGCGCCAGATAATGATGGCATTGCAGAAGATATTGCCCCACAGACCCAGGAGCGTCTTGAACGCTTACCGCTTGGTCAGTTGTCACGGGGAAAATATCAACCGCGGCGGGATATTCAGCCTGAAGCGCTTGAAGAGTTGGCCGATTCGATACGTGCGCAGGGGGTCATGCAACCCATTGTCGTGCGGCCAATCGGTCAGGACCGCTACGAGATCGTGGCCGGTGAACGCCGCTGGCGGGCAGCCCAGCTAGCCGAATTGGACGTTATCCCGGCGGTCATCCGTGACGTTAGCGACGAAGTCGCCCTGGCGCTGGCACTGATCGAAAACATTCAGCGCGAGAACCTCAATGCCATTGAAGAAGCGCTGGCATTGAAACGGTTAGGCGACGAGTTTGAAATGACCCAGCAGCAGATGGCCGATGCGGTAGGCAAATCGCGTACCCAGGTGGCCAATCTGTTACGTCTGCTGGCGCTGGATAATGAGGTACAGACGCTGCTCGAACGCGGTGATCTGGATATGGGGCATGCGCGCGCCCTGCTGACACTGAACAGCGCCCAACAGCGCCAGGTTGCCCACGAAGTGGTCAACAATGACCTGACTGTTCGCGCCACGGAAGCCTTGGTCAAGAAAGTACAAAGCCAACCGGTAGCGCCGACACCACGGCGTCAGGCAAAAAGCTCCGACGTGGCGCGTCTGGAAACTCAACTGGGGGAACTGCTTGGTGCTCCCGTGTCAATTGACCATGGTCAGAGAGGTAAAGGTAAATTAACGATACGTTATACAAGTCTTGAAGAATTGGATGGCATCTTAAATCATATTAAATAGCAAGCTATCAAATGTCGTGCGAGAAGTAGGCATGTTTTCTCTCTTTGGTCGCAATTAGGCCCCTTAACAGGTAAATTCGGTGCAAGTTCGGTTGAAGGTGTGGTAGCGCTTCCCTATAATCGCGCAAGATTTGTGCAGGATAAGTTGGTTGTCGAGGTATTAGCTTGTCGAGCAGTGGGTTTTCATTAATGAGGCTGGGTATTTTCCCAAGTGCTATGCAGCGATACGAAACCCAGCGGCGACGTCTAGATTTTAAGCGGCTATTTCAGGCCCAGCTAGCTGCTACCATGTTCATGACGATGCTAGCCGCATTATGGGTTGGGATAGACGCTGCGTTATCTGCATTGGTAGGCGGAATGAATAGCCTTCTCCCATCAATGTACTTTGTGTGGCGTGGGCTGCGTCAGCAGAGAGGAAAACAACAACGTAGCGTGTTGAATTTTTATCAAGCAGCAATGGGTAAGTTTGGTTTGACGGTGGCGCTTTTTGCGCTGGTTTTTGTACTAGTGCCCCCTTCAAACCCCGCTTTTTTCTTTGTCGCCTATGTGGTGGCCCAACTCATGCACTGGCTAACACCATGGCTGGTACACGAAGGGTCGACCCCCTAAACCTGAGGAAGCAGTATGGCAGTGGATAATGAAGTATCGGCCATTTATTACATACAGCATCACCTCCAGAACCTAACCTTTGGAAAGCATCCAGAGAACGGTTGGTCGCTTGCGTCCACCTCTGAAGAAGCTACCGAAATGGGGTTTTGGGCAATCCATTTGGATACCATGGGTTGGTCCATCGCCATGGGGTTGTTATTTATCTGGGCTTTCCACAAAGCCGGTAAAATAGCCACCACAGGGGTACCCGGTGGGCTACAAAACGCAGTGGAAATGGTCATTGAGTTTATCGAAAACCTGACGCATGCCACCTTCCATGGGAGAAATAAGCATATTGCTCCCATCGCTTTGACGCTGTTCGTATGGATACTTCTTATGAACAGTTTGAAAATTATTCCAGTCGACTACTTCCCTGAATTGTTCGCCAAGCTTGGCGTCGACTACATGAAAATTGTACCTACTACCGATGTGAACGCTACGCTGGGAATGGCACTTGGTGTGTTCTTGATGATTATTTACTACAGCATCAAGATAAAGGGGGTGGGCGGCTTTGCTAAAGAGCTGTCGTTGACTCCCTTCAACCACTGGTCTCTCATCCCATTCAACCTAGTACTGGAACTTGTAGGCTTGATTGTTAAGCCGATCAGCCTGGGGCTGCGTCTTTTCGGCAATATGTTTGCCGGGGAAGTGATTTTTATCCTCATCGCCCTCCTGCCGTTCTGGGCAATCTGGCTGTTAGATGTGCCGTGGGCCATCTTCCATATTTTAGTGGTCTCGTTGCAGGCATTTATTTTCACGACATTATCCATCGTGTATTTAAGCGCAGCCCACGAGCATCATTAATCAAGCGCAACTTTTTGCACAATACCCTTAACCTAAACCCTTGAAATTAACGTACTATCAGGAGCTTTATCATGGAAACTGTCTACATCGCTGCCGCCATCATCATCAGCGTTAGTGCTCTGGCAACTGGCTTAGGCTTCGCTATGCTAGGTGGTAAACTGCTTGAGTCCACAGCACGCCAGCCAGAACTGGGCGATCAGTTGCAAACCAAAACCTTCATCATGGCCGGTCTGCTTGACGCCGTTCCGATGATCGGTGTTGGTATCGCTATGTACCTGATCTTCGTTGTTGCCGGTTAATGACAGCTTAGCCGAGCGGTTTCCCGCTCGGTTCTGTTTCACTCCGGTCGCCACGAACCTGTCAGAGGTACATCCCTGTGAATATCAACATGACGCTAATTGGGCAGACGATCGCATTCGCGGTCTTTGTCTGGTTTTGCATAAAGTATGTGTGGCCGCCGATCAGCAACGCGCTCCATGAGCGTCAGAAGAAAATTGCTGATGGCCTGGACGCAGCCAGCCGTGCTTCTCGCGATCTCGAAGTCGCCCAGGAGAAAGCCGAGCAGACCCTGCGTGAGAGCAAGGAACAGGCTTCTCAAATTCTCGAGCAGGCCAACAAGCGTTCTGCTCAGATCGTTGAAGAAGCTCGCGATCAGGCCCGCGCCGAAGGCGAACGTCTGGTGGCAAGCGCACGTTCCGAGATTGAGCAAGAAGTGAACCGTGCTAAAGAGGATCTTCGTGCCCAAGTCTCTCACCTTGCCATCATCGGTGCTGAGCGCGTCTTGGAAGCGTCGGTCGACGAACAAGCCCATCGCAAGTTACTCGATGAGCTGGCTGCTGAACTGTAAGGAGGTGAATCATGGCGGAATTACTGACCGTCGCTCGTCCTTACGCTAAGGCGGCGTTTGAATACGCGCGTGATCATGAGGCGCTGGATAGTTGGTCAAAAGCGCTTGCATCTTTGAGTCAAGCCGTCACAGACAGTGATGTGCATCGGTTTCTGGGTAATCCGAAACTACTGGCCGAACAGAAAGCTGAGTTGCTGGCGGGCGTCTTGCCCGATCAAGGCGATGATGCTCAACGGCGGTTTCTGGACACTCTGGCAGATGAAGGCCGACTTAATGCCTTGCCATCAATGGCTGATCAGTTCGAGCGCCTGCGCGCCGATCATGAACAGCGGCTTGATGTCTTGGTGTTATCGGCCTACAAGCTCGATAGCAAGCAGAAAACCAAGCTAAAGAACGCGCTCAAGAAACGTCTGAATCGCGAAATCTCCATTACCACTCAGGTGGATAAAACGCTGATTGGTGGCGTCATCCTGCGTGCCGGCGATACCGTCATTGACGGCTCGGTACGTGGACGATTGAACCGCCTTTCCGACGCGTTAACCGCTTGAGTCTGAGGGACATGGCATGCAGCAATTGAATCCTTCCGAGATCAGCGACATCATCAAGCAGCGAATCGAGAAGCTTGACGTCGCATCTGAAGCCCGTAATCAGGGCACCATCGTCAGTGTTTCCGACGGTATCGTGAAAGTTCACGGCCTCGAAGACGCGATGTTCGGTGAAATGATCGAATTCCCCAACAGCGTTTTTGGCATGGTACTCAACCTGGAGCGTGACTCCGTGGGTGCCGTGGTGCTGGGTGACTACCTGTTGCTTGAAGAGGGCATGACCGCCAAGTGTACCGGTCGTATTCTTGAAGTACCGGTAGGCCCCGAGCTGATTGGTCGTGTTGTCGATGCGTTGGGTAATCCCATCGACGGCAAAGGCGATATCAATGCCAAGCTGACCGATGCAGTAGAAAAGGTCGCCCCGGGTGTTATCACCCGCCAGTCAGTCGATGAGCCGATTCAAACCGGCCTGAAGTCGATTGACTCCATGGTGCCGATCGGCCGTGGTCAGCGTGAGCTGATCATCGGTGACCGTCAGATTGGTAAATCCGCCATTGCCATTGATGCCATCATCAACCAGAAAGGCAAGGGCGTGACCTGTGTTTACGTCGCCATTGGTCAGAAGCAGTCGACCATTGCCAACGTGGTACGCAAGCTCGAAGAGCACGGCGCGATGGAACATACCATCATCGTCGCTGCTGGCGCTGCCGACCCAGCACCCATGCAGTTCCTGGCGGCCTATTCCGGCTGTACCATGGGCGAATATTTCCGTGACCGCGGCGAAGACGCAATGATTGTCTATGACGATCTTTCCAAGCAGGCCGTGGCTTATCGTCAGGTATCGCTGTTGCTGCGTCGTCCGCCGGGTCGTGAAGCCTACCCAGGTGACGTTTTCTATCTCCACTCGCGTCTGCTTGAGCGGGCTGCTCGAGTGAACGTTGACTACGTTGAGAAGTTTACGGGCGGCGAAGTGAAAGGCAAGACCGGTTCCTTGACCGCGCTGCCGATCATCGAAACCCAGGGTGGCGACGTGTCTGCGTTCGTTCCGACCAACGTGATCTCGATCACTGACGGTCAGATCTTCCTTGAGACCAACCTGTTCAACTCGGGTATCCGGCCGGCAATCAACGCGGGTCTTTCGGTATCGCGTGTTGGTGGTTCGGCGCAGACCAAGATTATCAAGAAGCTCGGCGGTAGCGTGCGCCTTGCGCTGGCTCAGTATCGCGAACTGGCGGCATTCTCGCAGTTTGCGTCTGACCTGGACGAAGCCACCCGCAAGCAACTTGAACATGGTCAGCGCGTCACCGAGCTGATGAAGCAACACCAATACTCGCCGATGTCGGTAGCCGAGATGGCGCTTACGCTTTACGCCGCCAACGAAGGTCACCTGGATGATGTCGAAGTCAATAAAGTGCTGGACTTCGAGCGTGCCCTGCACGACTACATGAAGGCTGAGCACAGCGACTTGCTCGACAAGATCAACCAGACCGGCGACTACAACGAAGAGATCCAAGGCGGCTTGAAGTCGGGTCTCGAGAAGTTCAAGGCGACTCAGAGCTGGTAATGTCTGGCCCGTCTGAATTGGGCGGGTTTGCATGCTTTCTGAGAGCCACGAACGAAGGGTAGATCGCTATGGCAGCTGCAAAAGAGATACGCACCCAGATCGGGAGCATTAAAAATACGCAGAAAATCACCAGCGCCATGGAAATGGTCGCTGCGTCGAAAATGCGTAAAGCGCAAGAGCGGATGAAGGCTAGTCAGCCTTACGCCAGGCAGATTCGCAACGTGGTCAGCCACCTTGCCGACGCCAACCCCGAGTACAAGCACGACTATATGGTCGAGCGTAAAGAGGTGAAGCGCGTTGGTTATATTGTGGTCTCCACCGACCGTGGTTTGTGCGGCGGCCTGAACCATAACCTGTTCAAGGCCGTGGTGAAGGATGCCAAGGCCTGGCATCAGGAAGGCGCTGGACTGGACTTCTGCGCGCTTGGCGCGAAGGCCAGTGGCTTTTTTCGCAACTATGGGGGCAACCTGGTTGCCGCCAAGAGCGGGCTAGGCGAAGCGCCATCGGTCGAAGGTCTGATTGGCAGTATCAAGGTCATGCTCGAAGCGTACGATGAAGGCAATATCGACCGCTTGTACGTGGTGCATAACGAGTTTATCAACACCATGACGCAACAGCCGGTGGTACGTCAGCTTCTTCCGCTGTCGACCGATATTGGTGAAGACGCAGAGCAAGACGACGAAAACGCCCGTCCCGGAAGCTGGGACTACCTGTATGAGCCGGATGCCAAGGCGTTATTGGATAGCCTGCTGGTTCGTTTCATTGAATCGCAGGTGTATCAGGCGGTTGTGGAAAACGTGGCGTGCGAGCAAGCCGCCCGGATGATCGCCATGAAGAGTGCAACCGATAACGCGGGCAATCTGATTGACGATCTGGAAATGGTTTATAACAAGGCCCGCCAGGCCGCCATTACCCAGGAAATTTCCGAGATCGTCGGCGGCGCTGCCGCCGTATAACGCCTAGGGAGCCGACGCTTTAGCGGCTCCCGGCAGACAGGTTTCATTTGCAGGTTTTTGAGAGGAACCAAGATGAGCGGACGTATCGTACAAATCATCGGCGCGGTGATTGACGTAGAGTTTCCGCGGGACTCTGTGCCCAAGGTCTACGACGCGCTGAAGGTCTCTGATGTAGAGACCATCCTCGAAGTCCAGCAGCAGCTGGGCGACGGCGTGGTGCGCACCATCGCCATGGGCTCCACTGAGGGCTTGAAGCGTGGCATGGACGTGGCCGACACAGGTGCTGCGATTTCGGTCCCCGTGGGTAAAGCCACGCTGGGCCGTATCATGAACGTGCTCGGCGAGCCGATTGATGAAGCAGGTGAAATCGGCGAAGACGAGCGCATGCCGATTCACCGCAAGGCACCTGGCTATGCCGACCAGGCAGCGTCTGAAGAGCTGCTGGAAACCGGGATCAAGGTTATCGACCTGGTCTGCCCGTTTGCCAAGGGTGGTAAGGTCGGCCTGTTCGGCGGTGCCGGTGTCGGTAAAACCGTCAACATGATGGAGCTTATCCGCAACATCGCCACCGAACACAGCGGCTACTCGGTATTCGCGGGTGTCGGTGAGCGTACGCGTGAGGGTAACGACTTCTATCACGAAATGACCGAATCCAACGTTATCGACAAGGTATCGCTGGTCTACGGTCAGATGAACGAGCCGCCGGGCAACCGTCTGCGCGTGGCGTTGACCGGCCTGACCATTGCGGAAAAATTCCGTGACGAAGGTCGCGACGTTCTGCTGTTCGTCGATAACATCTACCGCTATACCCTGGCGGGTACCGAAGTATCGGCCCTGCTGGGTCGTATGCCGTCAGCGGTGGGTTATCAGCCGACGCTGGCCGAAGAGATGGGCGTTCTGCAGGAACGTATCACCTCGACGAAGACAGGCTCGATCACCTCCGTACAGGCCGTTTATGTACCGGCGGATGACTTGACCGATCCGTCGCCGGCCACCACCTTCTCGCATCTGGACGCTACCGTGGTATTGGCGCGTTCGATTGCCGAGTTGGGTATCTATCCGGCCATCGATCCGCTCGATTCCACGTCGCGTCAGTTGGATCCGTTGGTGGTTGGTCAAGAACATTACGACACCGCACGCGGCGTTCAGGGTGTTCTGCAGCGTTACAAGGAACTCAAGGATATCATCGCGATCCTGGGCATGGATGAGCTGTCTGACGAAGACAAGCTGGCCGTCGCCCGCGCGCGTAAAATCCAGCGCTTCCTGTCGCAGCCGTTCTTCGTGGCCGAGGTATTCACCGGTGCACCGGGCAAATACGTGTCGCTGAAAGACACCATCCGTGGCTTCCAGGGCATCCTCGAAGGCGAGTACGATGACCTGCCGGAACAGGCCTTCTACATGGTCGGCTCCATCGACGAAGCAGTCGAGAAAGCCAACCAGATGAAGAAGTAATCCCGTCCATTAGGGGGATTCGCTATGGCGAATAGCTTCACTTGCAATATCGTCAGCGCTGAAGCGTCCATCTACTCGGGAACGGTCGAGATGGTGGTTGCCTCTGGCAGCACGGGCGATCTGGGTATTCTACCCGGTCACGCGCCGTTGCTGACGGAACTCAAGCCAGGGCCGGTACGGGTGATTCACGATGGTGGCGAAGAAGAACATTTCTTCGTGACTGGCGGCTTCATGGAAGTCCAGCCAGATATCGTGACCGTGTTGGCCGATGCTGCATCGCGTGCCAGCGACCTCAATGAGGCGGCTGCCGAAGAAGCGCGTCAGCAAGCGCTGAAAGCCTTTAACGACAAGACGTCCGAGCTCGACTATACGCGGGCTGCTGCGGAGCTTGCCGAAGCCGTTGCCCAGTTGCGAACGATCCAGCAACTGCGCAAAAAAGCGGGTAAAGGCTAAAACCGTCACGCTTGGCGTGAAATACAACGCCCCTTGAACCCGTCATTAGGGTTCAAGGGGCGTTTTTTTTGTCTGGTAGTATATAAAACAGAAACGGAATGGCAGCCATAATGCAGGAATGATGAATATCCGCCGCGTAGCCTTCGCAAGCGTATAAGGAGAATGTCGTGTCATTGAACGATGAAACGCTGCAAGCCATAAAAATTGAGCTGCTTGACGAGCTTGAAAAGGACGCACCGAACACGGCACTGTTTGCTGAACGTCTGAGTGAGATCCGGTCGGCGGATATTGGCGAAATCCTCGAAGATCTGATCGAGGAGGACGACGCCTTGGACGAGGCGTTGGCGTTACTCGATGTTTTGTCCACCGAACGCGCCGCCAATGTCTTGGGTTATTTACCCGGCGAAAGCCAGCTAGAGGTCATCGGCAGTCTCTCGGATGCCTATGCACTCAAGCTGTTGGAAGAAATGGGCTCCGATGAGCGGGCCGATTTGTTCAACCTGCTCGATGAAGACCGCCGTGAAGCCTTGTTGCGTCGCATGGCCCACAGGGAGCGTGAAGACCTCAAGCGATTGGCCAGCTACGAGGAGGGCACTGCCGGGGCGATCATGACCTCGGATTACGTTGCGATTGCCAGTGGCATGACCGTCTCTCAGGCGATGATGCGGGTACGCCAGACCGCGCCTGACGCTGAAACGGTCTATCAGCTCTATGTGCTGGACAGCGAAGGTCAGTTGATAGGCACCATGTCGTTGCGCCAATTGATGGTTGCCCGCCCGGGCGCGCTGGTCGACAACATCATGATCAAGGATGTGATCAGTACTCCTGTGGATAAAGGGCAGGAAGACGTCGCCAAGATCGTGGCGCGCTATGATCTGCTGGCCCTGCCGGTGATCGATGCTGATGGTCGGATGGTGGGGATCGTCACCCATGATGACGCCATGGACGTGGCCGAGTCGGAAGCCACAGAAGATATCCACAAGGGGATGTCGATCGGTCAGTTGGAGGACGGCGTTAGCCGGGTACCGCTTTGGACGCTATATCGCAAGCGGGTGTTCTGGCTGGTGTTGCTGGTGTTCGCCAATCTGTTCTCCGGCGCGGGCATTGCCTATTTTGAAGACACCATTGCGGCGCAGGTTGCCCTGGTATTCTTTTTGCCGCTGCTGATCGGCAGCGGTGGTAACGCAGGGGCTCAGGCCGCCACCTTGATGGTGCGCGGGATGGCCACCGGTGATGTCAGCGTCAAAGACTGGGGAAAAATGCTTGGCCGTGAGCTGTTGGTGGCCGGTTCGCTGGGAGTCACCATGGCGATTGCGGTAGCACCTATCGGGGTGATTCGTGGTGGTGAGGCGGTGGCGATCATCGTCGCACTCAGCATGGTGACCATCGTCATGTTCGGCAGCCTCATCGGCATGTGCCTGCCGTTCGTGCTGGAACGCTTCAAGGTGGACCCTGCGACGGCATCGGCGCCGCTGGTGACAACGCTGATTGATGCCTCCGGGGTGTTGATTTACTTCAGTATTGCAACCGCTGTTCTCACCCCGCTCTAAAAGGCGGTATGGCTAGCGCATGCTGTAGCTAGCCGCGCGGGTGATGAACAACACTTCAACATTACCCAGCCATTCGATATCGCTGGCCAGTGCTTTCAACTGGCTGGCAAGGCATTGGGGCGGTTGGTGAACGGCGTCGCTGATAATCAGCGACACTGAGATTTTATCGTTAAGGTAGTGAAGCTGTAGCTCATTGAGCGTCCGCCATACCGGGTGCTTGTACCACCGCGCATCCAGGGCTGCCTCTACTTCGGGGCGCAAGGGCAGGCCTGGAAGGCGGCTTGGGTCGCCTTCTCCAGCGTCGTCTTCCGGGTCGATATGAAATATGACGTCGGTTAATGCAGGAAACTGATGGCGCAGACGACGACTGACCTCATTGCCGATTTCATGGGCTTCCGAGACGGTGATCTTGGGGCCGACCACAATGTGCAAATCGACCATTACCCAGCCAGCGGATTGGCGGGTACGCAGGTCATGGACACTGTCCACGCCAGGCACTCCGCAGGCTACGTCATGCATCTGCTGTTGGGCGTCTTCGGGTAGGGCGGTATCGACCAGCTCGCGAGCCGACTCCCATAGCAAGTCCCAGCCGACTTTACCGACCAGCAAGCCAACGATAATGGCGGCCACGGCGTCCAGCCAACCCAGGCCAAACTGGGCGCCGAGCAGGGCAACCAATACCACTGCAGTGGAGAGGGCATCGCTACGCGAGTGCCAGGCGTTGGCTTCCAGCAGTTTGGAACCGACCCGTTTGGCGATTTGCATGGTGTAGCGGTAGATCCACTCTTTACTGAGCAACGCAATAACCGTCACCACAATGGCGAACACGCCTGGCGCGTTAATATCGGCGCCGCTGAACAAACGATCCAGACTTGACCAGGCAATACCCCCCGCAACGAAAATCAGCACACTTCCCAGCAGCAGCGTGGTAAGGGTTTCGATCCGGCCATGGCCATAATGGTGGTCTTTATCGGGCTCCTGGCGACCGTAATGAATCGCTGCCAGGACAAAACCGTCAGTGACTAAATCAGATAATGAATGAATGCCGTCAGCAATCAACGCGGCGGAACCGACCATCAACCCGACGGCGACTTTAATGATGCTCAGAAGCCCATCCAGCCAGGCACCAATATAGGTGACACGCTTTGCTTCGCGGCTTTGTAACTGAGAATCTTGAATAACCGATGAGTCGACGCGCTGAGTCATGAGGTACCTTGCAGGGACGCCCCTTGGCGAATAGGTGCCTTATTGTAGCGCACTCACCTGCGTGCTCTATAGTCCCAAGCGGTTGAAGAATGCTAATGGCGGACAAGTTTGGCCAGGATGTGTATCCTTAAGCGCCAATATGTCCCCCTCAACCGAGAGCAGATGAGGATAAGCAATGGATTGGCTTCAGGTGGTGGTATTAGCCCTGGTGCAGGGAGTGTCCGAGTTTTTGCCGGTGTCCAGTTCTGCTCATTTGATTTTGGTGCCTGTGCTCACCGAGTGGCAAGATCAGGGCTTGGCTTTCGATGTGGCGCTGCACTTGGGCAGTCTGTTAGCAGTTGTGGTCTATTTTCGTGCTGAGCTGTGGCAGATGATGACGAGCTGCGTTTCCGCGTTGAAAGGCCAACGTGTCGATCGCGATGCACGTCTGGCCGGTTGGGTGATTATCGCTACGCTACCGGTATGCACCGTGGGTTTTTTAATGCGGGATGTGGTGTCGGAGTATATGCGTTCGCCACTGATTATCGGCGTCAGCTTGATCGTTTTTGGCCTCTGGCTGGGCTATGCCGATTGGCAAAAACGTGGGGTGCGTAGCGAATATCAGCTAACGTTGACAGATACACTATGGATTGGCGGGGCTCAGGCCCTGGCGCTAATTCCCGGCACGTCGCGCTCAGGCGTTACCATGACCGCCGCGCTGATGCTGGGAATGAGCCGCGAAGGTGCGGCACGCTTTTCCTTTTTACTTTCCATTCCGGTCATTGTGCTAGCGGGCGGGTTAGAAGCGATAGAGCTTATTGGCCAACCCAACCCGGTCGACGTACCCGCAATGCTTGTGGGAACGCTACTTTCCGGTTTGAGCGCCTATGCGTGTATTCATTTTTTCCTGGCGCTGATCAAACGGTTGGGGATGCAGCCTTTTGTGTTATATCGCGTTCTTTTTGGCGCTTGGCTGCTATGGTTTTTTCATGGTTAGGGCGGAGTAACAACGATGCGACAGGGTCGTCATTTGTGGTGCTATTGCGGCGTGGTCGTGCTGCTAACGATAGCGTTGATAGGCTGCTCGGAAACCGATCGGCCGCTGGAATCGCCAGTTAAACTGGAAGGCAATATATTCGGTACTTTCTATCAAGTGACGATGGCCGATTCGCTCACCCAGGGACAAGTCAACACGATTGAAGCGGGTATCGAGCAGGAACTGGAAAGCGTCGATCAATCGATGTCGACCTACCGCGACGACGCCGAGCTGATGGCCTTCAATCGATCGCCACTAGGCGAGTGGCAGCCGTTGTCAGACGGACTCATCGACGTATTGGCGATAAGCCAGTCAATTGCCGAATCAAGCGATGGCGCTTTCGATATTACCATCGGAGACCTGGTCAATCTGTGGAGTTTTGGCCCTGAGGCTCGACCTGAAGAAGTACCATCAGCTCAAGAGCTTAGTGATCGATTGGCGCGGGTAGGCTTCGACGCCATTGAACTGGATACGCAGGCGCTTGAGGCGCGGCGTATCCGTGACGTGTTCGTTGATCTGTCGGCCATTGCCAAAGGTCACGCCACCGACCGCGTCGCCGCCTATCTGGATCAGCAAGGGGTCGAGAATTATTTGGTCAATCTGGGTGGGGATTTGATTACCCGCGGCGTTCGAGATGTAGATGAACAGACCGCGTGGCGCGTCGGCATTGAAGTGCCAGAGAACGGACAACAGCGCGCCCAGCATGTACTGCCGCTTGATTCGATCTCGGTGGCGACATCAGGCGACTATCGGAATTACTTTGAGGCTGACGGCCAGCGCTATTCGCACACGATTGACCCGCGCACTGGTCAGCCGATCACCCACGACCTGGCCTCGGTGTCGGTCTTTCATCCCTCCAACGCCTGGGCCGATGGTTGGGCCACTGCGCTGATGGTGGCAGGGGATGAAGAAGGCATGTCGATGGCCCGCGACCATGACCTGAATGTACTGATGCTGGTACGCGAGGGAGGCCAATGGCGAAGCCTGGCCAGCCCCGCCTTTGCCCAGCACTTCGGGGATGAGCTCGTTGAATCGTTAGAGATAGAGGTTGCGTCTGCCCGCGCGGACGACCGTAAAACCGCGACAGGTAATTAACATGCAAGAACTCGATATTGTCATTCTCGCGGCCGGTAAAGGCACGCGAATGCGTTCTCAGATCCCCAAAGTGTTGCATACGCTGGCGGGTAAGCCGATGGTTCAGCATGTGCTGGATACGGCCGCCGGCCTATGTCCATCGCGCATTCATGTCGTGATTGGCCATGGTGCCGACCAACTGCGCGAAGCACTGGTTGATTATCCCGTGACGTTTGCTGTTCAGGCCGAGCAAAAAGGCACTGGGCATGCGGTCGCCCAAGCGCTACCGCAGTTGGGCAGCGGTAAAGTACTGGTGCTGTACGGTGATGTCCCATTGATCCACCGTGATTCGCTGGCGGCGTTACTGGCCCAGGTGGATGATCAGCATATGGGGCTTTTAACCGTCATGTTAGAAGACCCCGCTGGCTATGGGCGTATTGTGCGCAATTCAGAAGGCGAGGCCGTAGCGATCGTCGAGCAGAAAGACGCCAGCCCGGAGCAACTCGCCATTACCGAGTGCAACACGGGCATGATGGCGATGACCAGTGCGCAATTGAAACGCTGGATGCCTCGACTCTCGGCAGATAATGCTCAGGGCGAGTATTACCTGACCGATGTGATTGCCATGGCTAAAAGCGACGGCATCACGGTTTGCACCGCCCAACCTTCCACCGCCACAGAGGTCGAAGGCGTCAACAACCGCGCCCAGATGGCGCGCCTGGAACGTGCCTACCAGGCCCAAGTCGCCGAGAAACTCATGGAACAGGGGGTAGCGTTGGCTGACCCGGCACGACTTGATGTGCGCGGCAGCCTCACCTGTGGCCATGATGTGTTTATCGACGTGGGCTGTGTGTTTGAAGGCGAGGTCGAATTAGGTGAGGGTGTGCGTATTGGGCCCTACTGCGTGATTAAAAATAGTACGATCGGAGCCGAGAGCCGCGTGGATTCGCATAGTGTCATCGACCACACGGTGGCCGCTGGACTTAATCAGATTGGCCCCTTTGCCCGATTGCGTGGGGGTACCCGGTTAGCGGTCAAGGCGAAAGTCGGTAATTTTGTCGAGACAAAAAATGCCGATGTCGGTGAAGGTAGTAAAATTAATCACTTGAGCTACGTGGGAGATGCGCGTCTGGGGCGTGGTGTCAATGTCGGCGCGGGCACGATTACCTGTAATTACGATGGAGCTAACAAACACCTTACCGACATTGGCAATTATGCCTTTATTGGTTCCAACACGGCTCTGGTGGCACCGGTGAGTATTGGGGAAGGCGCCACGGTGGGGGCTGGCTCGACTATCGCCAAGGACGTCAGCGATAATGCGCTGGCCGTATCGCGGGGGCGTCAACTCGAGAAAAGTGACTGGCAGCGTCCACTCAAGCATCACGACTGAAAAGGGGAAGGCCTATGTGTGGCATCGTCGGCGCCGTTGCCCAGCGCAACGTCCAGGATATCTTGTTGGAAGGGTTAAGACGTCTCGAATACCGTGGTTACGACTCGGCCGGCATGACGGTTTACGATGGTTGTTCGCTGACCCGCCACCGGGCGATAGGCAAGGTAGCCGCGCTTTCAAGCAAGCTGGATGAAGCGGCTTTACCCGGGAAATCAGGGATTGCTCATACGCGTTGGGCCACTCACGGAAAACCCTCTGAGGCCAACGCACACCCTCATCAAAGCGGTGACCAGGTTGCCGTTGTACACAATGGCATTATCGAAAATTACGAAGCTATCAAAGATCGGCTTCAAACCAGCGGCTACCGTTTTACGTCTGAAACCGATACCGAGGTTATTGCTCACTTACTCGCCGAGAAGCTGGATAGCGGCCTTAGTTTATTTGATGCCACCCAGCAGATCGTCAACGGCTTGGGCGGCGCTTATGCGCTGGGCGTGATGAGTGCTAACGCGCCAGGTGTTGTCGTCGGCGCACGGCAGGGAAGCCCTCTGGTGGTTGGCGTCGGTATTGACGAGGCATTTTTGGCCTCCGATCCGCTGGCGCTGTTGCAGGTTACCGACCGATTCATTTATTTGGAGGAAGGTGATCTGGTAGAGCTGCGTGAGCAGGGCGCTATTCGTATCGTTGACCGCCACGGAAAAGCGGTTGAACGACCGGTTCAAACATTTGAGCATGGTGATGGTGCGGCAAGTAAAGGTAACTACCGTCATTTCATGCTCAAAGAAATCTTTGAGCAGCCCGAGGTGATTCGGGCCGCGCTTGAAGGGCGTTTAAGCGAAGATCACGTATTGGTTGAAAGCTTTGGCCCCGATGCTCCGGCTATTTTTCAAGCCACTCGGCAAATCCATATTATTGCCTGTGGCACCAGTTATCATGCTGGTCTGGTGGCACGCTATTGGTTAGAGCGTTATGCCGGTATCCCCGTACAGGTGGAAGTGGCATCCGAGTATCGATACCGCTATCCCGTGGTGCCCGAGGGCACACTGTTTGTCACGCTTTCTCAGTCCGGTGAAACCGCCGATACCCTGGCGGCGCTGCGCTATGCAAAACAACTGGATTACGTGGGTACCCTGGCCATTTGCAACGTGCCGGGTAGCTCATTGGTGCGCGAATCGGATGTGACCCTGATGACCCGGGCTGGGCCTGAAATCGGTGTCGCATCGACCAAAGCGTTTACTACCCAGCTTGTCGGTTTGATGTTGCTGACATTGTCAATCAGCAGGGTACATGGCCGCGATGATCATCACGCCGATATTGTCTCGGCATTAAAAGCCTTACCCGCACTTTGCCAGCAAGTTCTGGCGTTAGATCCGGCAATCGAATTGCTGTCGGAGGCGTTTGCTGAAAAGCATCATGCGTTATTTCTGGGACGCGGCGCGCATTTTCCGGTGGCGCTGGAAGGTGCACTCAAGCTTAAGGAAATTTCCTATATCCATGCGGAAGCCTACCCGGCCGGTGAGCTGAAGCATGGACCGCTGGCACTGGTGGATGCTGATATGCCGGTGATTTCGGTGGCCCCTAACGACGAGTTGCTTGAAAAACTCAAGTCGAATCTACAAGAGGTGCGCGCGCGCGGAGGAGAACTGTTTGTGTTTGCCGATGAGCAGGTCGGAATCGAAGAACGTGATGATATTCGGGTATTACGCTTGCCTCATATCCACGAAGCACTGACCCCGTTGCTGTACACCTTGCCGTTGCAACTGTTGAGCTATCATGTCGCGGTACTTAAAGGTACTGACGTGGATCAGCCGCGTAATCTGGCGAAAAGTGTCACGGTAGAGTAGTGCCTGACAAAGGGGTAACAACAAGTGTGAGATTCTAATAAAGTTGGTAACAACTTAAAATTGTTGGTAACTATCGAATAAAGTTGGTAACTGGCGAGCGATGTGGCACAGTAAGGCTATTCTCCTCAGGAGTCATAGGGAATGGCCGACTACAAACTCGACAATCGCACCCAGAAATGGATCAAAGAACAACGCGGCAAAGGTAGCGGGAAAGACTATCACCCATGGCTGACGGTCAGAGATCTATCCTCCAAGGGTCGTTCCCACCGGGTGATTGGCCACCTTACAGGACGAACCCACCATTTCTTCTCCGATATGGAGCTGGCGGCTTTCCTACTACTTGAATGGAACCCTGCCGTCACCGACATTCGGGAGCAATTTCCTCTTCGAATAGAAGACACTTTATCACTGGCTGAGCTAGCCAATATCCGCCATCCTGAAGCAGGCGGATACCCCCAAATCATGTCCAGCGATTTTGTTGTTGACCTTTCTGCACCAACAGGGCCACAGAAAATTGCCATTCAGGTGAAAGTCTCATCCGACCTTATGGATCCGAGAACCGTCGAAAAGCTCGAAATTGAGCGCCGGTATTGGAAACTGAAAGGTATGCCCTGGTACCTGATAACCGAGAAGCAGATGCCTCACACTGTAATGGAGAACCTGGATTTACTTTACTCTGCCAGGGTTCAAAGTGAGAGAATGGAGGTTTTATTTAAGAGCCTTCCCACCTACGTCGAGGTATTGGCAGACAATCCAAATACTAGGCTCCCAGATATCGCAATGCTGGTTGACCAATCCTACTCACTTGAGCCTGGGACATCTCTGGCCCGGATACGAGCGCTATCCGCGTTAAGGGCACTGACGTTTGATATATCAATTCCCTGGACCAGGCTGGTAGCACAAGACTTACAGGTGGTTGAGGATATCGCACTGCTGAGGGCAAGTTATGCTGCTAATCAATGATGTCTTTCAGGTAGGGCAGGAGCGGTATCGAATATTAGCACTAGCGGGACAACAGGCTATCTGGATTGATATTGATTCAGATAAAGCCTGGCCCGAGGTGGTCAAAACTATTCAGATTGAACAGTGGACGTTTGATGAAACACTTCGCCGGACAGAAGATCCCTACCAGGATCTCGCATCCTTGTCCGTGGAACAGGGAAATAAAAACCAGAAAATCCGCGATCAACGGTATGAATTAATTGCCCCTCTGCTGGCTGATGAGGAAATTTATTACCGTAGTGGCAGGGGACGGTTAGTTCAATCGCGTAGCGAAGAAACCGGTAAACCGAGGAAGTCGCTCTACAAAAATCTTCGGCAGTACTGGCAGCGGGGCGCAACACCGAATGCGCTGCTACCTGATTATCGAAAATCCGGGGGAAAAGGTCAGAAAAAAACCTCTAGCAATAAATTGGGGCGCCCAAGAAGCACTTCGCCGGGTACCGGAATCTCGATAGATCCGTCCATTGAGAAGATGTTTCGTATCGTCATTGACCGGTACTACGCTAACGACAAGGGGTACTCGATGCCCTATGTCTATCGACGATTTATCGACATGTTTGAGGTGACAAACCCCAAAGTGTCCCGCGAGGACTACCCAACAATCATCCAGCTTAGATATTTTTACGAACGTGAGTATACAAAGGCTGACCGCATTCGCCTGAGATCAAACAGAATCTCTTATCAAAAAGACATCAGGCCGTTGATTGGGACCGCTACAGCAGGGGTTCTGGGGCCGGGTTCAAGGTATGAAATCGACGCGACCATTGCCGATATTTACTTGTTGTCTGCTGATCGGCAACGAATCATTGGTCGCCCCACTCTGTACGTGGTGGTCGATGTTTTTAGCCGAATGGTGACTGGCTTATATATAGGCTTGGAAAATCCATCTTATGTTACGGCCATGAGCGCGTTGGTCACGTCTATGTCAGACAAGTCCGAACTATGTGCTCGTTATGACCTTGAGATTACCCCGGAGCAGTGGCCAACCGTTGGGGTACCTGATGCGATCCTTGCGGACCGGGGGGAACTACTCGGGCACCAGATTGAGTCTCTGGAAAAAGCATTCGGTGTGCGCATTGAAATTACGCCACCTTACCGGGGCGATGCAAAAGGGATTGTTGAGCGTTATTTCCGAACCCTTCAGGCGGAATTCAAACCCTTTGTGCCTGGTGTGGTGACAGCCACAAAAGTCAGAAAGCAGGGCGGAAAAGACTACCGGCTGGATGCAACGCTGACTCTAGATGATTTCACCCGCATTATGCTCGCCTCTATCCTTCACCGGAACCAATACGCGGTACTGTCGAAGTACGACCGTGACCCGGATATGCCAAACGATATGGCGTTAACCCCGCTCAATATCTGGAATTGGGGCATACAATATCGAACTGGTCGATTGAAGAATGTATCAGAAGAAGCTCTACGCATTGCTTTGTTGCCGCGTAAAAAAGTCTATCTTTCTGATCTGGGCGTTAGCTGTTTTGGCGCTTACTATACATCGAAGGAGCTATTGGGATCCGGTTGGCTGCATCGTAATGGAGATCGCAGAGAAACCGACCTGCAAGCAGCCTATGACCCGGCCGTGGCTGACCATATCTATTTGTTCCCCGAAAAAGGCAGTTCGGAATACTGGGTGTGCTCTCTGACAGATCGCTCCCGCCAGTATCGCGGCAAGTCGATGTGGGAGCTATGGTCTAGCCAGGAAGAGCAGCGAAAAGCTAACAGTGCTGCGAAAGTAACCGAGACAACAAGCAAGCGAGACCTCGAAAACCTGGTCAGTAAAACGCTAAAAGACGCTGAGCGATCACGCCCAGCCGCACACAAACAATCCAAATCCGAAACTGTTAGAGGTATAAGTGATAATCGTAAGCAAGAGCGTGATGTTCAGAGAGCCCAACAAACAAAAGCCCGGCAGCCTGACAACAGTAAATCGAAATCTGAGGTAACCTACCTGCATGGCAAACCGGACGATGGTGCTTTTCCGGATTTTCTGGACGAGCTGTTTGGAGACGATGAATGACACTACCCTCAGGCATGGTGAATGCCGTTTATCATGAGACGGGAGTATCAGCTTATCAAGGGAACCCATTGATTGAAGCGCTACCACCGTTTCTTGAGCGCAAGCAGCTCAAAGCGGGACTCGGTGGAAACATAGAGCTCCGTCCCTCAGACAGATACCTGGACGGCCAAACACGAGTTCATATCATCTCCCAGCTACTGGACGGTTTCTTTCAGCCGTTAGCACGCCATATCGAGCTGGAATCCAAAATCTCGATCATGCTGCGCCAGGGATACGTTGGCCGAAACCTAGCAACTGGCGATCTCTCGGCCCATTTACAGAACGGCTACGAGCGCATTAAGAACGGAGACCTGAAGGCATTTCGGTTTGAACATGTCGAATCGACTGCGAAAAGCCTCGCATTTATTGGGTGCTCTGGTTCCGGGAAAACCAGCTCGCTGAACCGTATTCTGGCAACGTATCCGCGGTTGATTCACCACCCCGAACACAATTTCACACAGATTGTTTTTCTGAAAATTGATTGTCCCCACGACGGTTCCCTCAAGAGCCTGTGTCATAATTTTTTTCGGGAAATCGATTCCATCCTTGCGACCAATTATGTCCGGCGCTACGGTGAAAAACGCCACGGCGTAGAGACAATGATTGCGCTGATGTCGCAACTGGCAAACACCTACGCCATTGGCTTACTGGTTATTGATGAAATTCAGCACTTGAGCGTTCGTGCCTCCGGCGGAGCGGAAAAGATGCTGAACTTCTTCGTAACCCTGGTAAATGAGATCTCTGTACCAGTGGTTATGGTCGGAACACCAAAGGCCCGTCCGGTCTTTGAAACAGACCTCCGGTCTGCACGGCGCGGGGCTGGGTTTGGATCAATATTATGGGAACCCTTGAGCCAACCTGCAGCTGAAGAAAACGTGCTCCGAACCGAATGGGGCGCGTTCACGCAAAAGCTCTGGAAGTACCAGTGGCTAACCAAAGCCAGTGACACTATTCCGGATGATTTGAGGATTCTGTGGTTCGATCTGTCTCAAGGCATCATGGATGTTGTCATCAAGCTGTTTGTATTGTCCCAAATTCGAGCGGTAGTAACAGGAGCGGAGCGAATCACCCCAAATATCATGAACGCGGTTTATCGCGACGAACTGAAACCGATTCATCCAATGATGGAGGCACTACGCTCTGGTGATCCAAGAAAAATAGCCCGATACTCAGACCTCACGATCCCGGATGTTGATAAAAAAATCTTGGAGCTCAGTAACCTTCTGGAATCCAGCAAAGACCAGATTCGCAAATCCTTCCAGTACGGCGGCAATGACCAGGCAATCCGGATGCATAACATGCTGGTTGATATGGGCTACGAATCAGAACTGTTGGAACCATTAATTCAAAGAGCGTTTGAGGAACACGCCGACTTAAAGCTAAAAGACCTGATGCCCATCATCCTGAACTGGTATCAGTCTTCAGAGCAATCACCACCGGCGAAGAGAAAGCAAAAAACCAAATCGATCAACGTAAAGGAGTGGCATACGCTCGATTCAGACGATTTGCGTTTTATGCACTCCCAGGCAGCGAACGAAGAGCAGATGCTGGATGCAGCAAATCAATCGGGTCTAGTGTTTAACAAAGACCAGTGGCTTGGTTATGGTGAATAGGCATCAGATGCCATGCTGAACTTTCCGATTCCATACTCTGAAGAGTTGGTATACAGCACAGTGGCCAGGTTAGGAATTCGGGAAGGGATTATTAGCCCAAAGGAATTGCTGGATGAAATCTATGGCAACCGGAAAGTCATCGCAACGCTGGATTTGCCAAACCAACTGCAAAGAGTTTCGCGCTGGTTACCGTCTGACTATACCGTTGAAACGATTGCTTACCGCCATACTTTATTCCCCTTGTATGCCCCATTTATCCCTGAAGAACGCCGTAAACGATGCTTGATATGGATGGCTGGCGAGTCCAGGGGTGCAGTACACCTGGCGATGGGCGTAACGGCATCGCTAGTGAAAGTGCCGGTCTATGTTCGGTATTGTCCAGGATGCCTGAGAGAGCAGGTACTTACTTTTGGCGAGTATTTTTGGCAGAGGGAATGGCAAATAGCCGGAGTGGAGTGCTGTGAAAGGCACGGAGAACTACTGAGTACGGCTATCACCCGTCCGTTGAACGATCGCCATCATTATCACGAGGCTTCGCCCGATACATGCCCGTTATTCCCTCAAAAACCAGTTTGTAACCAATCAGCGATGGTTCTGACACAGGCTCGACACCTGTTGGGGCAAAAGCCAGCGACCTCTCCCAGTTATGAGCAGTGGTCTGCCCACTATCACTGGCTGGCTCAGCAGCATGGTTGCATTCGCCGCCAGGCTCACATTAACCATGTTGCGATTGCTGAGGCTGTGTCAGCCAAGTGGTCTGCAAAGTTTTTGCAACGATACGGTTTGGGAATAGACCACAAGTCGGATGATCTATGGCTGCGAGCAATCTTCCGGAAACACAGGAAATCCTTCAACTACCTTCAGCACATTATTGTTCATCACGCACTGTTGCCAGAGAGCTGGTGCATTACCGAAATGATTGACCATGTTAGGGAGCTATCCATCCCATCATTATCAGGTCGAACAGGTAGAACAAGCTTTGAGCCTAAGTTTGATTTAACAAAAGATCAGCAAGACTGGATGAAAATGCTGGAAAAATGGCCACCGAAAACAGCCAGGGCAGCTAACCCGCCGCTATATGCAAGGTTGTACCGGTATGACAGGCTTTGGCTGATAAAGGTAAATCAAGCTCAACCGCGTGCAGATGTTGTAAAAAGAAAACTGAGGGTTGATTGGCAGCGGAGAGATCTGCATTATCTGTTTAAGCTACGGGAAATTCTACGATTTTTTCGCGTGAACCCACGTGGCCCACGGCATTCACAAACTTATTTGCTGAAACTACTGGGTAAAAGCTCCACGCTGGAAAAGAAACTCAACCGGTTGCCGAGAACCAGGCGGTTGCTGAAGCGCTATTCTGAAAGCGTTTGCCAGTACCAGATGCGGCGGCTGCGAAACGCATGGCAGGAACTGCGACAGGACTTTGAGCACCCACCTCGTTGGCGACTAATCCGTATCGCTGGGCTCAGTGAAACACGGCTTACCCATGAAGCACGGGATTACCTGAATGGCCTCGAAGAAAACGACGACAACGCCACCCATCAAGGGAATCGAGGATAACAGCCGAGTTAAAGAAATCGGTTCAATATATCGGCGCCTGGGAAGCTCAGACTGGCGCATTAACATCAAGCTAGACCCGGGCCAGAGAAAAAAGAACTTCACTCTTTCACAGCTAGGCCTGATGCCAAGGAGACGTCTCCTGAATGCGACAGTGAGCGGAGACCTTAAGCCAGCAGGGTACGAAAAGAGAATACAGGCACACAATGCTTCTGCTTGGTTACATTGCCGGATAGGCGACTGTCCGATCAAAAACGTCCGTGAACAAGAAGACTGGCAACAGTGGTGTTTTAACTTTGAATCTGGCGGTACTCGTTTTTTCTTGCCCCAAATAGAATTGGCCCGAGTTTTATTTTTCCACTATTCCTACATGACTCGATTAGCCATGATACCGAACGGGTTAGACGAAGAATTCGATATTCAGCCGGGCGATGAGCCAGGTAAAAGCGAAATTCATATTTTACCGACCAGTACACTACCCCTGTATCCTCGTAGTAACACAGCACAGCGTAGAGTGCTCGCCTGGATTCTTTTGGATAATGAGGTTCGGCGATCTTTCAGAAGTATTGCTCAATATCAGTTGACCGAAGGGAAGGACATGAATGGCTACCGCCATTGGCAGTTTCGGTTTGATCCTCCCCCGCTAGAAGATGTGAAGTTTTCGGTTCGGGGACAGTACCACCAGGAATCCGAGGTCTTTTTCGTGTATGAAATTGATAGTATTGAAAACCTGAGGGCCAGTAGCTCGAAACAGGTTGAGTTTTATGATCCGAAATTTGCTGAGCAACAAGCAGGAAAAAGTGGGAGCACTCAGGAAGCGGTCGTTCCCTCCGATCAGCTACACATTAACGATGACGAGCTTCCAGCGACGGATTCAGGCGAATATCAGCTTCAGGTACCACCAGTGATATTGTCGTTTTCCAAGCCTGTTTACACTACTCGAAAATCCTCTGGTTATCGGAAGAAATCCGGGTCAAGAAAAGGCTCGGGAGAACAAGTTGAACCGAGTGATGCTCAATCCGAAGTTAGCACTGATGAACCGGCCATTCGAGGGGAGAAGCCTGGAGGTGTGTTTGATGGCATTGATGATCAGAGCGACGATACCAACCTGTATCAACATAGGTTCGAAGCGTTCATAAGTATGGTCGAGTTACTGAAGACTAAAGGGTGTGAGGTTATAGCCGGAGATATTCGGAAATTACCGGTGCTTGAGGGCCATTCCAAATATCGGCTTCCTGACGGCAATCCAAGATGTCTGCTTTATCGACTACTTAGCTATGGAAATCAGAATTATGCACTTCTGGAAGTGGATACTAGCGACAAGGAGAAGAGACTGTCGACGCTTCTTCTGAAACAGCCAACCGACCCTTATGATTGGAATTCGATGGTTGAAAAGCTGAGTCAAATGTTGGTCAAAAAATCGTTACGATGGCCGACAAAAAAGCTGGATAAGGAGTTTCCCAATGGTTACAAACGGATATCTCACCAGCGAACTTCATTACATAACAAGTTGTTTTTGGAATCGGATTCAGTGAAGCTCTGGGCTTATAGGGTACTTGCTACTTTTTTCTGACTATCTGCGCGCCCTTTTGCGGAAAATTAGTACAACTTACTGCACTAGGCTTACAGAGGGTTAATGGCGCTACTATGAGAATTAGCGGCTCTATACGTCAACTACTCTGTCTAAGCACGTTATGCATCACTTCATAATCAATGTTTGAGCGCTTTTTTTCCGTCAATTCGTCGGCATTGTTGATGATACCCAGCAAGTAGCTTATGTTCGTTTCTTTTTCATTAAGCGAAGTAAATGCCTGCAAGTAAGGTAAGTGGTCGGCGTCCCAGCCAAGTTTGATCGGTTCATCGATAATATTGACCTGGGTGCCGTTGGGTATTTGTTCGAATACGGCTTCAATATCGTCGGGGTGCATACGGATACAACCTCGACTGGCGCGCATACCAATGCCATCTGGTTGGTTCGTGCCGTGGATTAAATAGCCAGGGATATCCAATAAGATGGCGTGCTGACCTAGGGGGTTGTCAGGCCCTGGTGGAACGACGTCGGGCGGTGGGTCACCGCGTTCAGCCGCTTCCTGGCGAACTGACTCAGGAGGATACCAAGCGGGATCTTCAAGGCGCATGGTGGTTTTGGTAATACCCAATGGTGTATCGAATCCATCGCGGCCGATGCCAATGGGATAGGTCTCGACGCGAGGGGTTTCTCCATCTTTCGCCTCGGGATAGTAGTAAAGCCTCAGCTCTGCGATATTGATGACCACGCCTGTACGCTCCACATCCGGGAGAATGTGCTGCGCTGGAATCTGAACCTGCGTTCCTTTCCCAGGAACCCAAAGGCTAGTTTTGGGGTTGGCCCGACGAATTTCCTCATAGCCGATACCGTGTGCGTGGGCAATATCGAGCAGGGTATCTTCTTCGTCTTCCACTTGGACGGTATAGGCCTCGCCCACGATATTACCGGTTTCAGGCAAAGGGTAATGCCCTATTGGGAGTGACGTCTCGGCAAGAGCCGAAAATGAAGCAAGCCACAATGTCATTATGAATGCGCTGCGAAGCAGACGACCACCGCATGTTAGTTTTATTACGCAAAAGCTCATAAGAAACTTTACTCACTATAGGACTAATACACTCATTAGGCATGAACAACATTAACTGTACATGAAGTGTGGGTAATAGCGGCCTTGGGCGTTGAATGATGCGGTTTAATTGATGGTTTCGATCTGTCGGCTGAAAAATGGAGGCTGCCTCATATTAACTTCATCCCTGAATGACACACTGACGGTAGAATTCACTTCGATGCCCATTAGGAGTACGTATGCGGATATTATTGGTCGAGGATGACGCGCCGGTAGCGGCTGGCATCGAAGCAGGATTGACGCTGAGCGACTTTGTAGTTGATACCGTCACTACACTCGATGCTGCGAAAGGTGCATTGGCCACGATTAACTACGATGCTGTCATTCTCGACCGCCGTCTTCCCGATGGTGACGGATTGACGTTATTGCAGCAGTGGCGACGTTCGAGAGTGGCAACGCCAGTATTGATGCTAACGGCACGAGATGCGGTGGCGAGCCGCGTCGAGGGCCTTCAGGGAGGCGCTGACGATTATTTGGTCAAGCCGTTTGATCTTGACGAGTTAACGGCTAGGCTTCAGTCACTTCTACGACGGACTGTAGGGCAAGTGGATAACGTCATTCGTCACGGTAATCTGGCATTAGACCCTGTTACACGTAGCGTCACGTTTAATGGGGACCCCGTTGTACTATTGCGCCGCGAGTTGATGTTGCTGGAAGCATTGATTCGAGCGCGTGGGCGGATTTTGAGCGCCGATCAATTGAAGGACTGCCTTTACAGTATTGATGATGAGATCGAAAGCAATGCGCTTAATGTGCACATCTATCAACTGCGTCGCAAGCTGGGACGTAACGTGATCGAAACCGTGCGGGGTTTGGGTTATCGACTTGGTACGCAGAACAGCGATAGAACCTCATGAATCTGCGCTTACGTCTGGTTGCCACACTGGGAATTACGCTCGTGCTGCTTTGGAGTATCACGGCCTTATGGTCAATGCGCGACTTGTCGACACAGCTGGAAGAGTCTCTCGATCAGCGTTTGGCGCAATCAGCGCGAATGGTGTCAGGCCTGTTGGATCGCGTGCCCACAGCGTCGTGGAACAGTGCAGAAGACGAAACATCAACGATTCCATCGCTGGAGGGTATCGCCTGCCGGGTATCATCGCTTCGGGGTCAAGTGGTAGCGGGTACACATCCAGAAATGAACGACGTGCTTGCCGTCGAGGCCGAAGGGTATCGTTATCGCGAGCACAACGGGCAGCGCTGGCGTGTTTATACGCTCGTTGATGATGATAAACGTATTACGGTAGCCGATCGTCTAAATGAGAGGGAAGCACTGCTGCAGCAGGTTCGCCGTGCGGCACTCTACCCGTTTCTACTCGCGCTGATGGGCAGTCTTGTTGCGTTATGGTGGGGCGTGACACGGGGGCTTGCACCGCTTTCCAGGTTACAGCAGCGACTTATGTCGCGGAACCACGACGACCTCTCTCCGCTGCCTGTTCAAGGGCTGCCAGGAGAAATTCGCCCGCTGATCGACAGTTTCAATACGTTGCTGGATCGCACGCGGCGCATGCTTGAATTAGAACAGCGTTTTACCGACGACGCCGCCCACGAACTTCGGACACCGTTAACCGCCGTCCGTACGCATCTACAAGTCGCGAGGCGCGTCGACGGCCATCAGCAGGACGAAGCGATGCAACAGGCGGAAGCTGGCGTCGACCGACTAACGAAAACGCTGGGTCAGCTATTGCTATTAGCGCGAATGGAAAGTGAGGACATCACTCATAACCGTCGCCCTGAAACGACCCCTCTTGGGGAGGCACTGGTGACGGCGATGACAGAAGCCGGTAGCCGTGATTTTTGTCATTATCCTGAAGGCGTTAACCAAGTGCAGGTCGCCTTATCTGAGTCGCTTCTCGTAACGGTTCTACGCAATTTGCTCGAAAATGCGATGCGTCACGGTACGCAAGGTGCCCCGATAGCGATTTCCGTACAGGAAGCAAAGGGAATGGTCGTCATCAATATCACCAACCAAGGGGAAGCTATCTCCTCTGAACGGCTCACCCGCTTAACAGAGCGATTTCATCGAGGCAAGCACCCCCAAGGTAGTGGACTCGGACTCTCTATCGTCGACGCAATCGTCACCCGCATTGGCGGTCACATGGAGCTCGCGTCTGGCAATGGTGTTGGGCTACGGGTAATGCTTCAATTGCCCTTGGGTTGAACCCGTTTAGGTCAAGGGGTATCACTTCCCATTATGGCTCGAAGCTTATCTGGTGTGGGAGCCCCCATCACACTGTGTACATCGCCACTGTCATCCTGATAAAAGGTCGCTGGCGTTGCATGGAGCTGACCATCGCGCATAAGCTGGGAGTTTTCATCGACCCACTCTTCGCTTTGTTCATCGCCCTCGGTATCCGGCATAGCACCGTTGCGGTAATGCTCAGCCAGCGCTTCGCCAGGGTTCTTCGCATTAAGTATCGCGGCTGCTTTTTCAGGGCTGTCTGCTTTGAGAATACCTACCATCAAATGGCGAACCTGAACGTCGCCATTTTCAACCCAGGGTTGGGCCTTCTCCCAGAGTTGGCGGCAATAAGGACAGTTAGGGTCACTAAAGGTATATATGATTCGGGGTGCCTCTTTATCGCCATCCCGCACCCAGTGTTGATCAGCCATTTCTTGCCATAGCTCAGCATTTCTTGGGCCGTTGACGAGCTGCTCTAGCCGCTCAGCTGAAACGTCCTGCCCCTCCGCATCAATCAGCGTACCTACCACAGCATGGTCACCTCCCGAAGTAAGGTATGCCGCGACAGACTGACCACGAGCGCTGGCGGCATATCCAGTCAGTCCGTCAGGCGCATCAAATTCACCATGAATCGTGAGGCCTTGCTGTTCGAGTTCTTGAATAGGGGCAGGCCACTCATCGGCAGTCGCATGCAGGCTTATTGCCAGCGCGATGCCAGCGCCAAGTATTAGTGTGAGGCGGAACGTCGTCATGCGGGGGTAGATAGCGGGCATGTTGAGTTATCTCCGTAGTGAGTCAGTTAGGGGCTGAAGCGTTCAAGACTGCGGTCAAGCGTGGCGCGAGACAGCTCACCAAAATGGGTGTCGACAAGCGTGCCATCGGCGTTGTAGTAAAGCGTTGTGGGCATGGCCATAGCGCCCACGTCATGGCCAAACGCATTGCTTCGATCAAGGTAAACATTATCGAGCGCGAGTGACTCTTGTTGTAAAAAGGCGTTAACGGTGCCGAGGTTCTCGCCCTGATTAACGAAAACGAACGTCACATCGTCCCTCTCTTGTTGTGCCTGCTCAAACATGGGCATTTCGCGGCGGCACGGCGGGCACCAGCTGGCCCAAAGATTGACTACCATGGGGCGATCAGCTTCGCTTTGCACAGCGGGTAGCGTTATTTGGTTGTGTTCAAGCGTGGTTAACGGCGTAGGGGGAATGCTAGCGCCTTGAGGTGACATGACTGCCAGTGCTACCGCCGTCAGCGACCAGGCCAGTGCTCCAGACACGACGGCAATTCCGAGAGGTATACGCTCAAGAGGTTGGTGCCATAGCCGCCAGACAAGATAAATTGAGGCGACGACAAGGCCAGCTACCGGCTCGAATCCGCGATCGCGTATGTCGAACCAAGACCAGAACGTGTCGTAGCTTTCCACATATTGGACGACGAAAACGAGTCGCGCCCCGAGCACGCCCAGGAGCAACGCATTGAAGACGCTATCGCCGACGCTGACCTGTCGGCGGTGTCCCAGCCAGCTACCGACCATCAGTGCGATGACGATTGAGAACACCAATAAAAGCAGCCCCACACTCACGCCTAACGGACCAATGGCGAGGCTCCGATCCAGAGGGTTCATGAGCTCCCCCCATTCGCATTGGGACGGGCCTTTTTGGCTTGTTCAAAGCGATCGAGGAAGGCGTCGGCGTCGAGCTCGCCGATAATCCGTGCGCTACGACGCTCCTGCCCGTCAGGGCCAAACCACATGAGCGTCGGCGGTCCCACTACTCCGAAGTGTTCCATTATTTCCTTATCAGACGCGTCGTAATCGGTCACATCGATACTCAACCGTTGCACATCCTCCAGTTTGGCTTGGACGCTTGAGTCAGCGAAAACTTCCTGTTCGATCACCTCGCAGGAGATGCACCAGTCAGCCGTAAATTCGACGAGCGTCATCTGGCCACTATCCATGGTCTGGTCAATACGGGCATTAAGCGTGGCCAAGTCGTCGACATCATCAAAGGTAATCGGTTGTTCAGTATGTGGTGTCGAGTCAGCTGGATTTGAGCCTCCATTTGTGGAGGTAAAAACCGCTAGCGGTCGCCAGGGATCAGAGCCACCGCCGGCAGCGCCGATTAACATTAGCGCGCTCCATAGGGCGATAATCGCCGCACTGGCGGTGAGGACTTGAGGAGTGAAGCCACTATGGTCGTGGTGACGAGCAAGCGCCGTGAGAGCTATCGCAAAGCTAAGTGCGAGGGCACCCCAAAGGCCGAGAACGATGGCATCAGGTAGGACGCGCGCCACAAACCAAATTGCCATCCCCAGTAATACAAAGCCGAAAAGCGCCCTGATGCGGACCATCCAGGCACCTGGCTTAGGTAGCAGCTGGCTACCCACGGTGCCGATCAGAATGAGGGGTAGACCCATCCCGAGTCCAAGCAACAACAGTGCGGCACCGCCCAACCAGGGGTTGCCACTATCGGCAATGAACAGTAGCGCTCCCGCTAGCGGCGCGGTCATGCAGGGGCCCACTAATAGAGCAGAGAGCACGCCCATAGTGGCAACGCCTTTCAAGCGCCCACCGCGTTGATGCGACATACTTGCATCAAGGCGTTGGCGAAGCGCTCTCGGTAGCTCTAACTCGAACAGGCCAAACATGGCCAAGGCGAGAACGATAAACAGAAGCGAAAATAGGCCGATAAACCAGACGTTCTGAAATAGCATCTGTAGATTGGCACCAGCCATGGCAGCGGCTACGCCGAGCAATGCATAGGTGATCGCCATGGGCAGGACGAAGGCAGTAGACATCACAAAGCCTGCCACTCGGGGGCTCTCTCCCACTTCTCGCTGACCTACAATCAGGCTCGACAGGATCGGTATCATCGGCAACACACAGGGCGTGAATGTCAGTAATAATCCCATTCCAAAAAATGCCGCCAGCGTCCAGACCCAATTACTTCCGGCCAGTTGTGCCGCCAGTTGCTGGTCTTCAGCCATCGTATTTTCTGGACCTGAAGTGGGGATTGATTCAGGTGGGGATTTGTTCGTGGCTTCCGATGGCTCGTCCGTTTTGGATACGTCCTGGCCAGCCGTCGCTAAATCAAAAGTCTTTTCCTGAGGTGGATAGCAAAGGCCCGCATCGGCGCAGCCCTGCCAGCGAAGCGTGATCGTTTCAGCGTCGTCAGGCTGAGTGGTCATACTCACCGAATGACGATAGACCTCAGAGCGCCCAAAATACTCGTCTTCAATGGTTTCGCCATCAGGGATATTCAGCGATAGCTCACGTCCTTCAGCTTCAGCAGAAAAACGATGGCGGTAAAGGTAGTAGTCGGGCTCGATTTGCCAATCAATCTCCAGCGAATCGCCATCATGACGAAGTGTTGGCTTGAAGGCTTGCTCGGGGGGAAGAACATTATCCTGCTGACTAAAAAAAGATTGTGCGGTGGCTGCTGTGGCAACGCTCAGCAAGCCCAGCAATAACACCCATTGCACTAGCCTAAAGCAATCGGCCGCTTGTATCGGCCTGTTTATCGCTTGCATTTCCAGCACTCCTCATTCGATGCTGGATAGAATGGACTACGAGGATTAACTGAAAATGAAGCTTTGTCTGCACTAGTGGCGTATTGAGTGACACCAACCCAAACGCTATGTAGCTCGGGTGGTGATCGCCCGTGCCAAGAACCAACCCAGCACCATGGTCACAAGCATAGCGAACAGCGGTGCGGAAAGCCCAACGATGGAGGTGAAAGCTGGGCCCGGACAGTAGCCAGAAAGTCCCCACCCGATCCCAAACAGTGAGGCACCGACGATCAGGCGACTATCCAGATCCTGTCGAGTGGGCAACTGGAAACGCTCACCAAAGATTGGGTGTAAGCGACGCAGCACCAGTCGATAACCAATGAAATTAGTGGCGACTGCTCCACCTAGTACGAATATCAGGGTTGGATCCCAGGCACCAGCGATGTCCAGGAAACCTAGCACCCGTGCCGGATCCGTCATGCCGGAAATGGTCAGGCCAAGACCAAAAATCAAGCCCGCGATGTACCCCATCAACGTTTTCATACAGTACCTCCCATGACATGTCGAACCACGAAGACGGTAATAATCGCCGCAAGTAAAAAGGTAATGGTGGCGACTAGGGAGCGCATCGACAACCGAGCAAGGCCGCAGACACCATGGCCGCTAGTGCAGCCGCTCCCCAGACCTGTTCCCAAGCCCACTAGTAAGCCAGCGACCAACATGAGCGGCACACCCCCACTCGGCTGACCGATGACCTCGCCTGGGGCACCCACCACATTGCCAAGTCCGCCAATGAAAAGCGCGACCGCGGGGCCGCTCACTAATCCTAGAACGAAGGCCAAGCGCCAAGCGCTATCCCCCTTAGGTCGGGTCGTGATGAGAGTTCCGATAATGCCGCTGATACCAGCTATACGGCCTAGAGTGGCCATCAGCCAGGTCGCTGAAAGACCGATCATAATACCGCCGATCAATCCCTGTAAGCTTGCTGTAACATCCACGATATACTTCCTCTAATGTTAATCCACACTATTCATGAGGCGTGCTGAAAAAAGATAGCAGCTGGAAATTTTATTAAAAACCAGTTGGTTAATGAAATAACACGATTCCAAAAACCACCCGTTATGGGTGAAAGCGTATCTTCTTGTTTTCCCTCTGCTACGACTCCATCCGTGTCGATTGCACACCATTGGTGATAGTGGCTCCTTGTTGCTGCGCGACGCAGCGGCACCATCACAGCGCTTGAAGACCACATGATCTGCAGAGTGTCAGCCACTCGCTGGCCCGCAAGCTGCGGCGTGATCTGCGCTGGCGACTGGCCTAAAGTGATGCCTATGGGAAGATATCATTGGCCCAGAACCGGTCGTTCTAGGCCAAGTTACTACCACTTTTAGCATACCGGGGCTGTGGCTTTTCAGTGAACCTTAGTCCCACAGACTCTGTGGTCGTAACTGCTACATTCATCAGTATCGGGTACGTCAGGTTGAAATAATGCGCCTTGTTAGTAACGCTCCAGCCTCAGGAGCTGGCTAATAATCAACTTTCGCACATAGCTTGGATCATAGTTTGGTGGTGCGAAGGTAAGGTCGGATCTCATTCCAACCATTCGGGAACAGCGCCTTGGCTTCCTCGTTGGAGATAGAAGGCGGAATAATCACGTCGCTACCTTTGCGCCAGTCAGCTGGCAGGGCACAATTGTTAGTGTCAGCACATTGCAGTGCGTCGATCACCCTAAGAATTTCATCAAAGTTCCGGCCCACAGCCATCGGGTAGGTCATGGTCAACCGAATCTTTCTCTTCGGGTCGATAATAAAGACGCTTCGCACAGCGGCCGTCTCGCTTTCACCTGCATGGATCATTTCGTACAGCTCGGCCAACTTGTGGTCTGCGTCGGCAACAATTGGAAACTGTAAGTCGCAGTTCTGAGTATCATTAACGTCTTCAATCCACTTTACATGTTCCTCAACCGTATCTGTCGACAGACCCAAGGGCTTCACATTGCGTACTTCGAATTCTTTTGCAAGCTGGGCAGTACGTCCCATTTCCGTGGTGCACACCGGTGTGAAATCAGCGGGATGACTGAAGAAAAAGACCCAAGAGTCTCCTGCCCAATCATGAAAACTGATTCGACCAGCGGTAGTGTCAATCGTGAAATCGGGTGCGGTATCGCCAAGTCTTAAGCTCATAGTGAATCTCCTGTTGGGATTAACTGACTAGAATTTGTTTTCTTTTTCTACTTAAAGAACAGTAGTTGAGTCGCGCCTACTAAGCAAAAAAGTAATAAATATATAATTAATAGTTTTAATCAATCGGAGAAGCAAACGACATAGAGCAGCTTGATAGGCGAACTGATATCCCTTGTACTGCTTACGTAGGCGTTAGGCAGTCATTTTCCGAACGCATCTCAGGAGCTTGTCAAAAATGCAGTTCTGCGATTATCAAACAAACAACGCATAAATGATAAAATCTTCGAAACAGTCAAAATGACGTGGAATTCATAATGTCCGGTATCAAGTAATGTGCAATGATCGAAGGGAAATTGTTTAATCTTCCGTCCTGGGTAATTATGCCAAAGCTTGCCTGACGCCCTAATTAGTATAATACCTGCATAGATGGCGAGTAAGTGCATGTTTTAAAGTTCGTTTAGAACAGACACCAAGAGCTTTTATCAGAAGAAAGAGGGAGCGCTGAGAATATTATGGGGGCCGTAAACATAGAATACAGTAGATACATGCAGTGGCTACGAAGTTCAGATGCTGGGTCTGACGTTAAGCGGATAGCAAAATTAGTAGAAGGTAGCCTTGATGGATTAGTTCGAACAGTTAGTGCTGGGGGGCAGCGTGCGAAACTTTTGGCACCACTTCTACGTCAGAATCTAGCGCTGACTGATGATCAAATTGAGCATGTTGAGCAACAAGGGGCAGATAGGGAGCTACCTTGGACTCGTCTCGAAAAACTCACCGTTGGTCCATTCCGAGGATTTCGCTGGGAAGAGCAATTCGACCTGAACAAATCCGTGGTGCTGTTTTATGGGCCAAATGGGAGCGGAAAAACAAGCCTTTGCGAAGCCATAGAGTTTGCTCTCTTGGGTGATGTAGAAGAGGCATCTGCAAAACGAATCGGCTCATTAGAAGATTACTTTTCCAACATCCATGAAGCGGAATACTCCTCACCCAAGTTGTGGTCTGAAGGTGGCCAACTGGTGCATGCGAACGAGGAACTATTACGCTTCGCGATTATCGAGAAGAACCGCATTGAAGGGTTTGCACGCTTGGCCGCACGGTCACCCGCCCAAGCGAGCGCGATGATAGCCACATTGTTCGGGCTTGAAAGTTTCAATGATTTCGTCAACAACTTTACCAATACCTTGGATAGCCAGCTACTCCTCGATAAGCCTAAAAGGCAGCTTATTGATAGCCAGAGAGCTGCACTTGGAGAAGCCCGCAAGAAGGTCGACAAAAAAGATGAGACCTTGAACAATTTTGACGAAGAGCGGGAAAAAATCGCGAATAATTTCCAGGCTGGGTATTCCTTTGAACAGCTAAGTAAGATACTGGGTATTGCAGAGCATCCGGGAAGGTTGCAAGAGGTAACGAAGCTTCTAGAGGAGCAAGTTCCCGCTAAGTCTAGGATAACCTGTTCCGAGCTAATTCAGTTGCGCCGTTCACTTCACGCGGAAACGGGAGCTCTTGCCAACTGTGCTAAGCAGCTTGAACATCGAGCGGAAGAGTTGTCATACCGCGACTTGTACAATGCTGTTTTGGCTCTGGAGGAAGAGTCGAATGACAAGTGTCCGGCTTGCGATACTCCTTTAGATAGATCCGAAACTAACCCTTTTGAGCGGGCGTTTTACGGACGTGAATTGTTAAAAGATTTGGCAACCCTCGAAAGAGAAAAAGAGGGGCTTCTTGCAGAGCGTAACAGGCTATCTTTACAGGCTAAACAGGCTCTGACTACCGCTGATAACCACCATGCGCTGAATACGCCAGCCCTTAATAATGTGATCCACTGGGTCCGAAGTGGTGAGCATACCCCAATATGGGAAGTGGAGATTGACGCCGCTGTTTGGCGTGAATTGTTGCGAGCCATTCGAAAAATGGAAAGGCGAGATGATGAGATTCAGGAGCGATTGGACCAGCAACAGGAGCTCGTCGCTGAACGCGAACGGTTGGAAAAGGCCAAGGAAGAAGTAACTGCGCTGGATGGAAGGCGAGCACAGTACCAAGAACAAATAGCTGAAGAACAGGCGTTAATCGACACATTCGACGAAGCTAACGCAGCATTGATTAAAGAGGTAGAGCAAGAGGAAGAGCAGCATAAGTTAGAGCTGCGGATACAAGCCGCTTATTCCGACTATCTGGATAGTATTCGACTTTATAGAGACCAACTTCCAGAAGGCTTGCTAGCGGAATTGAATGAGACGACACGTGATCTTTACAATCAGATCAATGATGACGATCAAGATAGCGATAAGCTCGATGAATTGACCCTACCTCTTCGTGGAGGGGAGCGCATTCAAGTTTCTTTTCGCGGTTCGCCCGATAAAATGCACAATGCCCTGCTGGTATTGAGTGAAGGCCACCTGCGTTGTCTCGGGTTGGCTATTCTACTGGCAAAAAATATAAAGCTTGGGCTTCCACTTATGGTATTCGACGACGCCGTGAATGCGATTGACCACGATCATCGGGCTGGCATTCGATCGACAATATTTTGTGACCCTCGTTTTCAGGCCAAGCAGATATTATTAACAAGCCATAGCAATGAGTTTATAAAAGATATTCATAACCAACTGGGCTCTAATACCTCTAGGCTTTATGTCCTCAGTCATCATGCTGGTGACCACCAGCCTATTGTTCAGGGTGGAAGTGATCGACATTACCTCGTGCGTGCGCGAGAACGGCTCGATGATGGAGATCACAGGCAATGTTTGGCTTCTTGTCGTCAATCGCTGGAAAATTTAACGATTAGACTTTGGAAAGCTCTAGCGAACAAATCTCAGGAGCTCGGACAACTCTCGCTGGATCTCCGCTCTCCCACGAGCAGACCTGAACTAAGAAATCTCACATTGAAAATTGAAAAGAGCATTCGGCGTGGTCGTGAGCAGGGTAAACTGAATAGTGATACATGGGCTAGGAGACACGAAGGGATCGAGGAAATCTTGCATATCCCTGAAAGCCACTTAGCTTGGCAACATCTAAACAAAGCGACCCATGACGAAGAGGATAGGGAGGATTTCGAGCTCCAGGTCGTTCGCCAAGTCGTTCGCGCGCTTGATAAGATTAGCCAAACCTTTTGATCTTGGCTTAGAAGGCGGCCTCAAGTTCCAAGTGCAACACTATTGAAGAGTGCTCGGTCCGGCGACGGATTTCTTGAGCACCTCGGCGTAGACTTCCAGCGGCGTGCGCCAGTCCAGTGTCTTGCACAGCCTTAAATTGAATGCGTCGGCGGTCTCGTCGAGTTCTTACTGACTGTAGACCGACAGGTCCGTGCCCTTCGGCAGGTACTGTCTCAATAGTCCGTTAGTATTCTTATGAATCCCCGCTGCCATGGGCTATATGTGTCGGCAAAGTAGATCAATATCCCCGTTTTCTGATTTATCTCGGCATGCTTAACCACATCTCTTTGCCCTCATGGACAGACGCAGGGAGAGCCGCCCTCATTCAGCTTGTCGCTGAAGGCGACTGCCGCTGCTGTGACCGTAGTGCCATCCACTGTCGCCAGGATCACCAGACGGTGGTTCGCTCTGTCAACTTACTTACAGCAAAGCGGTTGTTGGTACCAATGATGGGATCGCAATTCCAATAGCCGCGCGTCAGGCGGACTTCTATCTTAGAAGGCTATAGATGGATGCTGACCAGGTCAGGGATCTGTTGTCGCCTATCCTTTTCACGGCTATGGGGGCGTCGTTTACCTTTACCCTAGCGCAAACAGGTAATCAGCTCTTTGTTGAGCGAGCCGCATAGCATGAGGTAAACGCGCATTTTAGATGGCTTCGTGTGAGACGTGGCGTTCAGTGTTATTAGGAAACATATGCTTTAGTGTGTGAGCTTTTTGCTCTGGTGACCAGTACTAGCGCGGATGATAGACCACTAGTTCGAAAAGCTCACCATCCAGGGCCAGCTTCTGACAACGGCTAGGCCGACGCGGGTCTGTCGGCCTCGGTATCAAGCGAGACTGGCGTCATCTTGCCAGTACTGACCGTGTGGCGAGCAAGTTTTTTAAAGAAATGTTGCTCGAGGGCACGTCCAAACTGAAGCGTGATAGCACGAATCGAGTGCGGTGAACCTGAATCAGCATGATGTCAGCTCGGTATTCAGCAGAACGATGGTGGTAACAATGCGTCATGGCAATAATCGGTCACGTGTTGCACTTAGTCATTGAGATTGTCCCTCTCAACCAGCAATATAGGTGTATATTCTAAAAAACTACTGACATGGTATCAATAATGCTTTCAAAAATATCAACTTTAGCATCAGTAATAACATCACTAATAGCTATAATTGGCTTTACTCAATGGCAAATAATTAAATCCAGGGAGTTTCGATTTAGAGAAATAGAAAGCTACGCAAAAACAATAGGCGAAACCATAGAAACTCTAGATAGAATCTACATTATTTCTAACTACATAATACCTAAGTCGGGATCCCTTTCAAGAGGAACGGAAGAGCTTATAGAAAAGGTAGAAGAGCAGAAGGCCTTGATTGTTAAACTAGAAGAAAAAATTGATGAGTTGCAACTTTCATTCTTGAGGCTAGATATAATGGGGACTCCTTTAACACCATTAAAAGAAGATCAGCACAAAGATTTTTTGACAAAACTAAATACAATTTATTTAAACACTGGACGGCTACTACGTGTGGAGAGAAGTTTTATCAGCTCACAAGACCCTAATATGGATTTTAGCGTTCACGATCAACTCACCAGCTCAGTGCTATTAGCACATGAATCTTGCAAAAAATTATTAGGCGATGGACTAAATAAACTTCCATTAAAAAAATCACTTAAACACAGAATATTCACTATTAAAAATAATATGGTAAATGTAATCCTGAATCCGTGAAGCCGGCGCCGACACTTTCCCTATCACCGCCAGCGAGCACTTTTTGATCATTCGCCCCGTGCAAGTTGGCTTTCGCAAGCCCGTTATTGCCAAAACCCACCGTGCTGATCGGTGCTGACGGCCCGTTTTGTCATGCCTTTCCACCCGCCAGGCACGACATATCTGGCGATCGCGTGTCGCTTGGAACTGCTTGTGGATAGAGTGTCGCCGATTGACGGTCAGCATGGCGTTCCTCGTGGATAACGCAGTCGGCTCCGCAGCGTCTTGAGCACCGTCATGCGCCCGATATCCTGCCCGAAGTCGAGGATGATCTGCCGTGCCTTGTGAATCACGAGAGCCGCACGGTGCACCARCTCTTGTAGCACGGTGCGCAGCCGGCGCCGCTTGGCCGGGTGGCGAACCGGGCTCAGCTCGCCGGTCATGCCCAGCTGTCCCATCAGGCGCAGGATGTTGTAGGCCAACTGGGCGAGATGCAGGATCAGATCGTTGGTGGCGAACTTGCCGGACGGCAAGCGCTCCAGGTCGAGATCGGTCTTGATCTCGCTGTGAAACTGCTCATGGGTGGCATGCGCCTGGTAGCGYTTGATCACCGCCTCCGGCGCCTCGTCCAGGCTGGTCCACCAGCCTTCCAACTCATAGTCCGGTTCGAGCAGCAACTGGCCATCGCSATCGGCGGTGCGCTCTACCAGGCGCATCACGCGTTGGACGACGTATTCGGTCTTGTTGTCGTCGTGGATCGAGACGGTCTGCGTCCACAGCGCCTGGCGCTTGCCAGGACGCAGCTCTTCCCAGTAGTCCGCCGCCACCGCCAGCCAGGTATCTCGATCAGCCGTGGCCGAGCCRCGCGGGTTCCATTTGACGACATAGTCGAGCCGGCGCCCCTCGTCGGCAAAGACCTGGCGTTGCTGTTCGAGAAGCGCCAGGTGCGCCTGGCTGTCGAAGCCGCTGTCCTCGCGTAACAGGATCGGTTGCTTGGTCARGCATTGGGCGCGAGGCAGTACCCGCTCCAGGAAGGCGTTGCTCTCCTTCATGGTGTGCTGCTTGCCAGGCCGCAGTTCCAGACCCAGGCACCACCCTTCGTTGCCCAGATAGGCGGCGATCGGGGTGTAGCCATCGACCTTCTGGTAGGTCCGCGAGACGCCTTCCTTCTTCGAGTTGCTGTTGTCCATGACGAAGGTGTCGATGTCCAGGCAGACGTGCGTCGTCTCGGCGGTGATCGGTGCTTCGATCAGTGACAGCAGGGTCGTGGACCAGGTGGCGGTGCGCGCCTGCAGGTCGTTGGCGGCAAGTTTTTCCAGCCGCTGTCGCAGCGTCGCCGCGCTCGGCACCTTCTGCAGGGTCAGCAGTTGTTGGAAGGGCTTGTCGCGGCGGAAGTTCTCGACAGCGTCATAGTCGCTCATGCCCAGACACAGCAGGCCCAGGTAGCTCTTGATCACGTCACTGGTGCGCATGCCCAGCGTGGTGGGGAAGCGGCTGTCGATGCTGTCGACGCCAGCGATCTCGAAGCATTGCCCGATGATGGACAGCCCGGCGTGGCTGGTGAGGGTGCGGCAACTGGCGCGGAACTTTATGTTGGGCATGGCACTGTCTGGGTGAATGGCGATAATGGCTATATTGCCATGCAGGTCAGTGGGTTAGAAGTGCTTCCGGGGGCCGGTCTCACGGATTCAGGGAACTATTAAATGAGGTTAATTTTTTTACCCTGGTCTCCCCGGTGTTTTGCCAATCACTATCGGAAATTGATGTGACCCTCAGCGCGTAATATTGGTCGTCAATCTAAAAAGGCAAATTCACCACGTATAAGGTTTTATTGCCAGGAACCGCTTCCACAAGGATGTTATCTAAAACAGTTCGTGCATTGAGTGTCTCTCTCGGCTGGATGTTTAAAATGAGTCAGCAATGGCATCAAGCTTTTCTGGGTTGTACACCGAAAAATCAGTGCTCTTCGGTAAGTATTGGCGGAATAGACCATTGGTGTTTGAGGTGGGTCCGTTCATTTGTATGGCTTGATTATTGTTGCCAAGTTCTGATGCGGTTGTTTTTCCAGCTCTGGTTGTAGTGGCGAAAGTATCGGTTAAAAACGGGTATCCGGATCAATTGGTTGATATTTCCCATTTGCAGCGCTGGCCCCGCCACGTTCTGGGTTAACTAGTTGTCAGGATCTTTTTGTATCCCTATTAGAAGATTGACTGGCTCAGTCCTTACAAGGGAAGCTGGCAGTAAAGTCCTACTTTTTTCCTGGCCCGGATACAGCGCCTTTAAAGGCTGCTGCCGACCAGATCGGGATTCTGAAAGTTGGATTAACGCCGGCCAGCCCAAGGAAAATTAATGCAGATCAGTATCATTTACTTCTATTTCCAAATGTCGCTACAGAGAAATCCAGGAAGCTGCGTAGTTTAGGAGTCATCCGGCGGTCTGGAGTGTATAAAATATGCAAAGGTGACGCAGGTACAGCATATTGACTAAGTAGTCTCACAAGAGTCCCATTTCGCAGTGCATCCCTGACCAATTCTAGTGGCTGCAGAATTACGCCTAGTCCGGCTATGGCGGCCGCGAGTAGCGGATCACCCTGATTAATCGTCAATCTGCTTGTAATTGGTACATCTATTCGTCCTTCAGGGCCTTCAAAACTCCAGCTCGAACGTCCATCGGAATAGGCAAAGCCGAGGCATTCATGTTGCTGGAGATCCCATGGGGTTTTGATAGGTGGCCTCCGCTCCAGATAGGACGGAGCGGCACACAAAACCAGCTGATAGGGCACGAGCGGAATTGCCTTGAGGCCACTGTCTTGCAGCACACCGATCCGAAATACGGCATCGTAACCGTCATCAACCACATCGACCAGTTCGTTCGATAGTGTCAGGTCAAGTGACACCTGGGGGTACTTGAACATGTACTCAAGAAGGCGTGGGGACAGGGCATGCATGCCAAAGGTGACGGGGGCGTTGATGCGCAAGCGACCGCTGGGTACACCACGGGCCTCAGCAGCTAAGCTCTCCGCTGCGTGCACATCTGCCAGGATCATCTTTGTGCGTTGGTAAAATGTCCGACCGAAATCAGTGAGGCTCTGCCGACGTGTCGTTCGATTCAGCAGAGAGATGCCCAGATGCTGCTCAAGCATTTTTACCTGTTTGCCAACCAGTTGGGGGGACATGTTGAGGTCGTCAGCAGCGGCACTGAAAGATCCCAGCTCCACCGCTTTCACGAACATCGCCATCTGAGACAAGCGATCCATTATAAAACCTATGTTTCTAATTTTGAGCCAACTTAGGCCTTTATCCATTGCCTGGCAACCTCTAAATTGTCGTTTACACCATGAGAGCGTACGGAACCAGCGTCGAATATATGAGAAAAACTCTCATCACACTGCCCAATGTACCCTCTTGCCTGGCCTTAACGACGAAAGGGGTAACCTCAATGGCACGAATTGTAAGAATCCATGAATACGGTGACGCAAGCGCCCTGAAGCTGGAGGACTTGGACGTACATGCACCGGCAGAAGACGAGATACAAATTGGTGTTAAAGCCATTGGCTTGAACCGCGCCGAAGTGATGTTTCGTAATCATGCTTACCTGCAAGAGGCCGACTTTCCCAGCCGCCTTGGCTACGAGGCCGCAGGCCTTGTAACGGCTGTTGGTAGCGAGGTGACGGATATCAAGGTGGGAGATTCCGTCGCCTTGATTCCCCCACTGGATATTGCCCGTTGGGGTACATACGGAGAATTGGCCAATGTACCGGCTCACCTTGTAGTCAAGAACCCAGCGAACCTGTCCTTTGAAGAGGCCGCTGCATCTTGGATGCAGTACGTTACGGCTTGGGGCGCCCTTATTGAGCAAGCGAAACTACAGGAAGGCGACTTTGTTCTAGTCACTGCCGCTTCCAGTAGTGTCGGCTTGGCTGCCTTCCAGATGGCTCGCATGGTTGGCGCTACGCCAATAGCGATTACGCGTACCCGTGCAAAGAAGCAGGCACTTCTGGATGCTGGAGCCGCTCACGTCATCGTTAGCGATGAAGAAGATATCGTCGAGCGAGTCATGGCGTTGACTAACGGTCAAGGTGCCCGCGTAGTGTTCGATCCTGTTGGAGGCCCATCTTTCGAGCCACTCACACAGAGCATGGCCCGAGGTGGAATTCTTCTGCAGTATGGCGCACTAAGCACAGAGCCAACCCCGTTCCCACTGTTTACCGTTCTGGGGAAGAGCCTGACTCTCAAGGGCTACCTTTACGCAGAAATCGTTTCTGATCTTGAAGCTCTCGCGCGAGCCAGAGCATTTATTCTGGAGGGTTTGGAATCTGGAGGGCTCCGACCACTCATAGCAAAAACCTTTTCGCTAGACGACATTCAGGAAGCCCATAAGTTTCTGGAAGCTAATCAGCAGATCGGAAAGATTGTAGTTACGGTCTGATCATTAAAAAAGTGAGGCTGGCATCAGCTCCTCGCGAATAAATTCAGCTTTATAGGCGAGGGCTGCGTGACCAGCCTACCCAACAACATCCTTCACCTACCGGAGTACCACCTCCTGGACTCCAAGGAAGAGGAGCACGACTTCCACTTCCAGCTAGAAGCTCCCGCCCCCGTCGCCTGCGAGGAGTGCGGAGTTGAGGGCGAGTTCGTCCGGTTCGGCAAGAAGCAGAGCGCCTACCGCGACCTGCCGATGCACGATAAGCGGGTCACCCTGTGGGTGATCCGCCGCCGCTATATCTGCCGCGCCTGCGACAAGACCTTCCGGCCTCGCCTGCCCGAGATCGTGGACGGTTACCGCATGACTCGCCGGCTTCACACTCATGTCGAGAAGGAAGCCTTCAACCACCCCTACGCCTACGTGGCCGATACCACGGGCCTCGACGAGAAGACCGTCCGCGAGATCTTCAAGAAGAAGGCCAAGTTCCTGGCGGCCTGGCACCGCTTCGAGGCGCCGCGCTGCCTGGGCATCGACGAGCTGTACCTGAACCGCCGTTATCGCTGCATCCTGACCAACCTGGAGGAGCGCACCCTGCTGGACCTGCTACCTGGTCGCCAACAGGATGCGGTGACCAGGCGCCTCATGAACATGACCGACCGCCACAAGGTGGAGATTGTCAGCATGGACATGTGGAAGCCCTACCGGGCGGCGGTCCAGGCGGTGCTGCCACAGGCCCGTATCGTGGTCGATAAGTTCCACGTCGTGCGCATGGCCAACGAAGCCATGGACAGCATCCGTAAGGGCCTCAGGAAGGAGCTGACGCCCAATCAGCGCCGAACCCTCAAGGGTGACCGGAAGATCCTGCTGAAGCGCGCTCACGACATCTCAGACCGCGAACGGCTCATCATGGAGACATGGACCGGGGCCTTCCCTCAGCTCCTGGCGGCACACGAGCACAAGGAGCGGTTCTTCCACATCTGGGACTGCACCAACCGGCGTGATGCCGAGAAGGCGCTGGCTCAATGGATTGACGACATCCCGCGGGGGCAGAAGGAGGTCTGGAAGGATCTCGTCAAGGCTGTCAGCAACTGGCGCGAGGAGATGCTGACCTACTTCGAGACCGACATCCCGATCACCAACGCCTTCACGGAGTCGATCAACCGACTGGCCAAGGACAAGAACCGCGATGGCCGGGGCTATTCGTTCGAGGTGATGCGCGCTCGGATGCTCTACACAACCAAGCACAAAAAGAAGCCACCGCAGATCAAGGAATCCCCATTCCTGGGCAGGGCCACGATGACCTACAGCAAGAGCTTACCCCCGGTCGAGAAGAACTACGGCGTCGATCTATCAACCTTCTGGGAAGAATAAGGTTTTGGTGGATCAGAAGAGAACGTCAACCACTTAATCCGGATACCCATTTTTATCATATAACGTCATATGTAATATTACGTTATTTATGAGATTATTAAAAAGTTGATTTAGATACATAACGCACGTTAAAGCCCATTAACGTGCGTTAGAGTGTGGCCTGTTCTATTCTGCCCCTGTAACGACGGTACACCCACGGCCTTTGAAAGCACGACTCGAATTGGAGCGAACATGGATCCAAATCCCACCGCCAGGTCTCCATTACGTAATGCGGAAAAGACCGTGTTAGCCGATTCGGCTAACCTCCACATGGCCACCACCGACAACACGCACCGGACCTACCGTGCGACCATTCGAAGCTTTGAGCGCTGGGGCGGACGTCTCCCGACACAGCCAGCGACCCTGGCGGCCTATCTGTCCGACCAGGCAACCGGGCTTAATCCTCGCACGCTGGATGTCTATCTGACAGCCCTGGGGCGCTGGCACCAGACTCAGGGATTGCGTGATCCCGCTCGGGACCCTGGCGTGCGCAAAACACTGGAAGGGATTCGTGCGCCCATGGCCGGCCGAAACGGCAAGCCCGGGCGCTGCGCCTCGAACACATTGCGGCCTTCCTGCAAACGCTCCAGCAGCAGCCTGACTCGCTCAAGAAGCATCGCGACTGGGCCCTGCTGCAGGTCGGTTTTTTTTGGGGCGTTTCGCCGCAGTGAATTGGTGACGATTGAGGTGATGCACTTGTCGTGGGAGCCGGAATGACAGGTGGTGAATTTGCCACGCTCCAAAACAGACCCTCACGGCAAAGGCCTGAAGCGGGCCCTGCCTCGGGGCAACGGGCTGGTCTGCCCGGTCAGTGTCCTCGAAAACTGGCTACAGCATGCCGATATTCACGAAGGGCCTGTCTTCCGCGCCGTCGATCGCTGGGATCGGTTGCAACCCCAAGCCCTTTCAGGCGGGTCGGTGAATCACATCCTGAAGGCGCTCGGGGAAATCTGCGGCCTGGGCTTCATGCCGACCCTGAGCAGTCACAGCTTCCGGCGCGGTCTGTCCACCGCAGCCGCGTGGGAGTAGGTCGGCTTTGCGCAGATCAAGCGCCAAGGCGGCTGGAAGCATGACGGAACGGTGCGGGGCTACATCGAGGAAGGGCAGCAATTTACGGACAACGCCGCAAGCACTCTACTGACCAAAGTCGCCAGGTTGATCTGGGACACCGGCTAATGGTTAGCGTGGTCGCGGCTGACTACGCTACCCGGCAGCTCTCAGCACGCTGGAAGGTGTCGGTAGTGGCTCACAAAGCTAATCTGTCGGGCCCGCAATTATCCAGAGTAGTGGGACCACATTGGGTGAGAACGGGCACCCGGTTGGGCCCAGATTAGCTGCGAACCGGCTCACCTCTGCTGCCAACGAGCTCGCAAACATCGACTTCGGCCCAAGCTTTGTGAAAATTAGGGTTGGATGGCAAGTGGCGGATTTTCAGCGTTTGTCTACCAACCCTCGAAATCAACCAGATACTCCAGACAATCAACATCAGGATACCCAAAAATACTAATAGTCAGGTTCTCAGCAGGGTTTTTTGCAGGTTGGTGGTGATCATCGGCGCGAGGCGCCTAGCCCGATCCGCGGTTGTTCCGCTGAAGCGCTCTTCCACGGTGTCCAGAAACAGCGCTAACCATCTTTGAAAAAGGGGTGCCGGCTATGGAGTGTCTGGTGCAGGGCGATCATATTACGTCGGTACGCGTCATGCTCGTCGAACAACATCTTCCGCCAGTAGGTGTAAATCTTTGGTTTGTGGCGGGGCAGATCGATGTCCTGGAACACCGGCGCCAGTACGTCGTCAGCCAAGACTTTCGCATAGAAGGCATCGACGAGTTCGGTTATAGCATCGGGCGAATTCAGTTCACGCATGCAGTGGGCACACCAGCAATCAAGAAATCATCGCGACAGTTGTTGTGCACTTTACCCGTGACGACCATTGAAATAGCCCTGGGTGCCCTGTTGCGCCATGGCATCTACAATCCGCCCGACACCCTGGATATAGGCGGCTGTGCGCAAGGGTATGGCTTTCTCCTCCGCCAGGTTGAAACAGGCATTCGCTTCACGCTCAAGACGCTGTCTGAGTTGCTTTTCCACGGCTTCGCCTGACCAGTAATCGCCCATCCGGCTCTGAACCCATTCCAAGTGGCTGACGATAACGCCGCCGGCATTGGCGATGATGTCAGGAATCACGGGGATATTACGATCCTGCAGGACGCGGTCACCGCCGGTGCTGATGGGTCCATTCACGATCTCCACGATCGCCCTGGTCCGCACCCGGTCAGCGTTGGCATCCGTTATCTGGTTTTCCAGCGCGGCCAACACCAGAATATCGACGTCCAGCTTCAGCAACTCATCGCCACTAAGGGACTACATCTGCGCGGCGTCACACACGGAATCGTCGCAATAGACCATGCCCTTGAGTTCACGGGTACGGTTCTTGTGACGCAGGATGGGCCCAGGGTTCAATCCCTCTTCACTGTAGATTGCTCCCCGGGAGTCGGACAACGCGACAATGTTGTAACCGGCATCGTGCGCCAGGCGCGCAAAATGCTGGCCAGCGTTACCGAATCCCTGGATAGCCACTGTCAGATTTCCCGGCTCCTGGTGCTGCCGTTTTACCCACAGGTCCAACACCTGCAACGCGCCTGCACCAGTGGCTTCCTCACGGCCGATGGAGCCTCTCAGTCCCAGGGGTTTACCGGTAATGACACCAGGCGTGTGCCGGCGTTCGATCTGGGCGTATTCATCCACCATCCAGCCCATGATAATGGCGTTAGTGTTAACGTCGGGGGCCGGGATATCGCGTTCGGGACCAATCACATCGTGAAAGGCACGGATATAGCTGCGTGACAATCGCTCCAGTTCCATACGAGAAAGGGTCTTCGGATCGACACAGATACCCCCTTTGGTACCACCAAATGGCAGGTCGACCGCGGCGCACTTCAACGTCATCCAGAAACTCAGTGTCGCGACCTCATCTTCGGTGACATCGGGGTGGAAGCGAATGCCACCCTTGGTGGGGCCACGGGTATCGTCGGCGCCAGGCGGGAAAGACGCGCAGCGAGCCATCATCCATGCGCACTGATAAACTGGCCTGATGGATGCGTTTAGGTTGCCCCAGGCGGTAGCGACTATATCTAGATAGGGAAAGTAAGGTGTAGACGGCCGTGTCTTTTCTCACCGCCCGGTGTCGGCGTTGACTTATGGCCGGTCTGAATCACTTACCCCGGCTCCAGAATCGGCCTTCGTCAGCACTAGAGTTCACCGGAACAGCGCTTCCTTAGTGAGGTACATCGCATTGACGCTTTACCTAGCGCATCATGTTCTAGACAGAAGAGACAACCATCAACACAAGGCCGGAGTAAAAAACAAATTGTGCATAGGACGCGTATTGGCCTAACTTTAGCTGGAAAGGGAAGACACCGGCAAACGCGGCGGCCATTCCCCAGGTCGGAAGATCAAGCATTTAGTCTCCTGGCATTTTGCCAGTAGCGCACTCCTGCCGGGTGATACTCCTCTGGTAAAAGAGCTGGCATAACGGCTTTGATAGCCACCAGGGCACCGTTACCGAATCCCTGGACAGCCACTCTCAGATCTCCCGGTTCCACGCTCTGCCTTTGTCAGCACTTGGGTACAGCGATTCAGCGCCGCCCTCTTAACGGCAATCGTATCCTGTATTTGCCGCTTTGCTGTGCGGCACTGCTGCTCATCCCCGTTGTCGATCGAATGAACAAACTCGGCGATCTCCGGAAGCCCCAGGCCTTCCTCACGACAAGCCCCAATGAACTTCAGCCGCTCCAGACAGCGGTCATCAAACAAGCGAAAGCCCCCCGAGGTTCTTCCGCAGGCCTGCACCAGTCGCATATCCAGGTACGAGCGAATCTGAGGCACCGACAGGCCACAGCGGCGGGCCGCCTCGGAAATGACATAGCCCTGGCTTCGTGTTTCCGGCCCGCGTTCAACGTCAGGTTCTGCTATTAGGGTATTCACCGTCATGTCAGTCACTCTCCGCTTTGTCGAGCAATTGCCGTGCAATGGTCTGACCCAGTTCGAAACCTTCCTGAACAGTCACAATGCTTGCGTGCGGTTTGTCCCCGGACCACGCCTCCCCGGCAGATCGAGAAGCAAGAAAGTGGACATCGCAACAGAAGGCACTGCGAATGTCGCCCTCCGTGGCCACGGACACCAGCGAGAGGACCGCGTCCTCTGGCTGAAGTGAAAGTACCTCCTGTGGCGTGACCGTCAAGGTGACCGGTTTGTGGGTGCGGGGACAGTGCGACCGAACCTGTGCGGGTTCGCCAATGACAGCTGGAAACATCAAGGCGTCGAGTGCACACCAGGTGTAGAGCGGCTGATCATTTACCACAAACGCATGCGGCGTTTCACGCAGGGTGATGCCGGAGCCGACCAGCCGTCCCTGACCGTCATACTCGACGGTTCCGCAAGGCAGCTGTTCCAGCACCTGCACCACCTGGTCCGTCGTCCAGTTGAGCGACGCTGCAAGCCGCTCAAGAGTGACCGGACGACCCTGGACCAGCTCACGCAATAGCGCCACATGAAGCGTGGCCTCCGCTTCTCCGGTCAGGCCCAGCCGATTCACGATTTCACGCACATCATTCATGGGCCTTGCCTTATCCCGCGCAGCAGGATAGTTGTTTGACATCCTTGGTAAAGGTTTGAGCGCACAGCTTCAGACCCTCAACCATTGTCAGGTACGGGAACAGCTCATCGGCAATCTCGTTGACGGTCATGCGGGCGCGTAGCGCCATCACCGCAGTCTGAATCAGTTCGCCGGCCTCACCCGCGACCGACCGCACACCCAGTAGCCGTCCACTTTCCCGTTCCGCGACCATTTTAATGAAGCCTCCGGTATCAAAGTTGACCAGGGCCCTTGGCACGTTGTCGAGGGTCAGGGTGCGGCTGTCGGTGACGTAGCCTCTTGCCTCGGCGTCAGCTTCGGATAAGCCGACGGTCGCAATCTGCGGCTCGGTAAAGACCACCTCCGGCATGGCACTGAGATCCAGGCGGGCATCGCCGTCGGTCATATTGATCGCGGCCCGGCTACCACCTGCGGCCGCCACATAGACAAACTGGGGCTGATTGGTACAGTCGCCGGAAGCGTAAATGCCCGGCACCCGGGTCTGGAGTTGCTCATCGACGACAATGGACCCGCGATCCGTTTCGACACCGACTGCTTCCAGATTCAGCCTGTCTGTGTTCGGTGTGCGTCCCACGGCCACCAGCAGCCGATCGGCCCGCAGTTCCCCCGCGTTCGTAGCGAGAACGAACTCCTCATTGGTATAGCTGATCTGGCTCGCCTGGGTGTCATTCAGAACCTTGATACCCTCGGTTTTGAACGCGGTTTCAATGGCCTCGCCAACAGCCGGGTCCTCACGGGAAAACAGCCGGCTACGCGCCAGGATGGTCACCTCGCTGCCCAGCCGGGCAAACGCCTGTGCCAATTCCACTGCCACGACAGACGCCCCGATGACAACCAGTCGGTCCGGAATGGTGTCGCTGGCCAGTGCCGTGGTGGACGTCCAGTACGGCGTATCGGACAGACCCGGAACCGGGGGGATGGTAGGCCGCGCACCGGTACCAATGAACGCTCTGTCAAAGCGTACCTCGCGTTCCGTGCCGTCGGCTCCCGTCACTGTCAACGTATTGGCGTCGGTAAAACGGGCCTCACCCCGAACGACCGTAATCGCCGAATTGTCTTCGAGAATGCCCTCATACTTGTCGCGACGAAGCTCATCGACCCGGGCCTGTTGCTGGGCCAGCAACCGGGGCCGGTCAATGGACGGCTCGCTTGCCTCGATACCCTCGTCGAACGGACTGGTGCGGCGCATGTGAGCCACGTTTGCAGCCCGGATCATGATTTTCGAGGGCACACAGCCGATATTGACGCAGGTGCCACCGAGGGTGCCGCGCTCGATCAGGGTGACCCGTGCTCCGCGTTCCGTTGACTTCAGGGCGGCGGCCATGGCAGCGCCGCCACTGCCAATCACAGCAATATGCAGGTTGTCGTTACTCATTCATGTGACTCCTTGGTAGATGGGCTATCGCAGCAGGCGTCGTATTTCTTTTTGCGCCATACGGCGTAGCAGGTCAGGCCGATAAAAATGGCGAGCGCGGGCAACAGCACGTAGTCCAGGTAGCCGGTCAGCGCTGCCAGACCAACGGACCCGAGTAAAACCACCAGGATCGGCGTGAAGCAGCACAGCGCGACCACGACAGTGCCAATAGCACTTGCTCTCAACAGTGTCTTGGGATCTTTCATGGTTACTCCTTGGTCGTCCCGGTTTGTTTCAGGGTGGACGGATAACCCGCGTTGGTGGTGGCCTTAGTCAGCGCCTTAACGGAGGTTTTCTCATCGTCAAAGGTCACCGTCGCATCCCGTTCCTCATATCGGACATCCACAGCGCTCACGCCGTCGACCCGCTTCAGGGCGGCTTTAACCGTAATCGGGCAGGCCGCACAGGTCATGCCTGGAACGGACAAGGTCACCGTTTGTTGTGCCGCCAGGGTAGGCAGGCTGAACAACGTGAGCAGTACGGCAGCAATCAGGGACTTTTTCATGGTGTAGTGCCTCTCAGTTAATAGGGTGGATCAGGTTTCAGTAAAACAGCGGTAGGACGAAAGGGAACGCCAACGCCGTCAGTATCAGCAACGCAACGATCCAGAACACGACTTTATAAGCAGTGCGCACTTGCGGTACCGCACAGACGTCGCCCGGTTCGCAGTCCTGCGCGGGCCGGTATATCCGACGCCAGGCAAACACCATCGCCACCAGCGCAGCAGCAATGAACCACGGACGGTAGGGCTCCAGGGCGGCCAGGTTGCCGATCCAGGCACCGGAAACACCCAGGGCGATCAGGACCAGGGGACCCAGACAGCAGGCCGACGCGAGCAGCGCTGCAACCCCGCCTGCGATTAACGACCCGCGACCGGATTTTGACTCTGAATTCAACTCTGACATTGCATTTGCACCTTTCATTGCCTTGACCGATAAATTAAGCTTAAAGCCGTAGCCAACTACGGAGTCAAGGCAAATGTCGGATGAAATGAACTCATTGACCATCGGGGGGCTGGCTAAGGCTGTGAACGTCTCAGTTGAGACCATCCGCTACTACCAGCGACGTGGGTTAATACCTGAGCCCCAGCGTCCTCTCGGGGGTATTCGGCGCTACGGTGCCAGCGATATCGGCAGGTTGAGCTTTGTGAAAACCTCGCAGCAGTTAGGCTTTAGTCTCGATGAGATCCACGAGTTACTTCAATTGGATGATGGGGCGCATTGCCTGGAAGCCAGCACACTCGCGGAGCGCAAGTTGCACGACGTACGTGGGAAGATCGAAAAGCTACAGCAAATTGAGGCTTTGCTGAGCGACATGGTTGATCGGTGCTGCGCTCACGAGGGCAATATCTCGTGCCCCTTAATTGCCTCATTACATGAAGGGGTTGGGCGAAAAGTTAGTACCTATCCTAGCCAGAGTGGGACCCCTGCCAAACCTCAGTGACAAAAGGGCGGAATAGCAACCACGCAGGCCCTCAGAATGTCCAGTGTGACCAGCAGAGTACGGCGGGGAAGTTTTTGGCCAACAGCCCCAGACAGAGGCGTTATTAGGACGTAGCGAGCGACGATCGGGACCGTAGCGTTCACAAAATAAGGGGCGGTTCCTTTAGTCTTGACGAAATGCTGCCTACTAGTAAGCAATGCCTCCCTCAAGAGCGAACCTACTGTGAGTTAACGCCTCTCACTGGAATCCCATAGCAAAGGACTGCGTATGAGTCGTCTCCATGAAACCGCCTATCCGCGATTGAAGGCGGTGGTCACGGATCAAGAATTGGCAGAAATTTATACACTCTCTGCCCAGGAACGATCCTTTGCCGGAAAGCACGGTCGAACTCCGGCTGCTCGTGGCGCCCTGCTCATTCTCCTGAAAACTATGCGGCTTCTGGGCTACTTTGTCCACCTCAAAGCCGTTCCCCAAGCCATTACAACGCACATTCTGGCGTGCGACGACCTTTCACATTTCGCATCGAGCCAGCTAAGGGGTCTACGACCGCATTGGCGGCGCCCGTCAGCGGATGTTGGACACGGTTCGTCAACAGGTGAACATCAAGGCGTTCACCGTTGAAGGCAAGGCAATTGTAAGGGAACTGGCGCGTGAAGCGGCCACCACCAAGCAGGACCTGGCGGACATCATTAATGTGGTGATCGAAGAGCTGGTGCGCCAGCGTTTTGAGCTACCGGGTTTTCAACGCTGCAGTGGTCCGCGCGTCAGGCTCGTAGCACGGTTAATACCGGTTACTTTCGGATGCTCAATGCGGGTTTGACAGCGCATCAAAAAGACGAATTTGACCAATTGCTGCAACTGCCGGACGATTCACCTCATACCAGTTGGCATAAGTTGAAACAGGATCCCAAAAAGCCAACCAACACGGAAGTGAACAAGTATCTCCAGCATCTGGAATGGCTTCAGGGCTGGTGTCATCGATTGCCCGCTGTTAATCACATTCCCGCCGCCAAGTATCACCACTTCATACTGGAAGCACGAGCGCTGGGCGCGGCCAACATCAAGGCGATGCAAAGCCCCAAACGCTATGCCTTGATGGTTCTGCTAGTCCATGCCCAATTGCGTCGCGCGATGAACGATGCGGTCGACATCTTTGTCAGCAAGATGCGCAACATCAAGACCAAGGCAGAAGCCAACCTGAACCAGTATCACCTAGAGCACATGAAACGCATGGACAGGCTGTTGGCTCAACTGCGTGACGTACTGACCGCCGTCCAGGAAGCGCCAACGGACTCCGAGCGAGGTGCCTGAGTGGCGGCTGCCATCCAAAGCGATCCTGATGAATTACTGGCAGAGTGTGAGCGACGTCACCCCCTGATTGAGTAGCGCTACACTTTAGAGTCTTATCTTGGTGACCCTCTCCCCGATAACCGAGCATCCAGACTTGGAAAAATCAGGCCAATGTGCCTTATGAAGGAGTGGCTAGCCACATTTCATCAATTCAGTTTCTAGAAAAGTTACAGCTAGCGGTGTCAGAAATCTACCTACCATCATGGCGCAAATCTATTAAAAAATGCATAAGCATCATGCCTTTATTAATTTTATTCATTATTGTTAAAATATGATTCATCGTGGCGCCATTCTCCTGGCTCGATTTCCAAAACCGCCAAACGCGCCTCAAGCATTTCACGCAATAGTTCCAATATTTCAAAGCGCTCATGCAGTGACAGGTCTATTTTTTTGCTGTCACCAAACACGCTCAAATCCGCAGGCTTACGAAGATGATTCGTGAGGGCATCGCGTGTGCGTTCTATCGCCTCATCCAATTCCATACCGCCTAAGCTCGCAAGTATATTTTCATGCCGCTTCATTGGCTTTCTCCTCATGCTTAGTGTGATTTAATAGATTATGGCAGCCTGGGTCTCTCGTCCAAGCATACGTCACGCTCAGTCGCTTCTACCATTGTTACGGTTAAGTGTTCATGTCAACACCGGCTGTCAGCTGGCTTGGTATATGCTTAGGCTTGAGTATTTTAGAAAAATGAATCGCCCCGAGTATTCTAGACACCCGTCAGGCTCTGGAAATAGCGACGTTCATATTCGACCGGCGACAGGTTGTCGGTCGTGCCATGGCGCCGTCTCGGGTTATAAAACATTTCGATGTAATTGAACACATCGCGCC